>CALGZB010000204.1 GCA_937934655.1 uncultured Acidimicrobiales bacterium
TGGTGGTCTTGCCGGCTCCCGGCTCGGCCTGCAATACCGCAAGACCGCGGCCGGCCATCGCAGCCCGGAGATCATCGATACATGCCTCGATCGGCAGGTCGGTGGGGTTGCTCACCCGACCACCCTAACGGTGTGCAAAACACGTACCGTTGGGAATGTGAAATCACTCGCTGCTGCAGCGCTAGCTTCCAGCGTGCTGATCGCTGGGTGCGCAGCCCCCCAACGCCCAGTCTTCGAGTCGACGACCCCCCAAGACGGTTCGGCAAGTCGCAGCCCTTCGGAAACGGTCTCGCCCACCTCGACGCTCGAATCCGAGGTCACCGAAGCGATCGATGACACAACCGCACTTCTCAACCGGCTGGAGCGGCTGTGCAACGTTGGCAACCCGAAGGTTGCAGGCTCGCTTGAGAATGGCGAAATCGTCGAGGCCTCGGGCATGGTACGGGCCACAACCCACGACGGCTTCTGGGTGCTTAACGACGGCGACGATGCACGGATCTTCGCGGTCGGGCCTGCCGGCGAGAACCGTGGGTCCATTCCGATAGCCGGAGTGCAACTCTGGGACCTGGAGGACATGGCGCGCTGGGACGAGAACGGTCGAACCCAGATCGTTCTGGCCGACATTGGAGATAACGGCAGCAACCGATCGCCTTCGCACCCATTGGTGATCGTGGAAGAGCCGGAAGTCGGGGCGGTCAGCGCCGATGCCCGCGTGGTATTCATTGTCTACCCCGACGGCGCGCACAATGCCGAGGCCTTGTTAATCGACACCGAGACAAACGAAGTAGTTGTGATCACCAAAGAAGAATCCGCCGGAGGTGGCGAGCTTCTTCCCGCTCAGGTTTTCGCTGGAAGCCTCGATGGCGCAGAGACAGACGGCATCGAGATCCAGTTACGTTTCGTTGGGTTCATCGATATCGCTGCTCTTCGCGAAAAGTCCTCCGATACAAAGTTTCATCCTGGCGAGCTTCGGGGCCTTTCTGCCCTGGTCACCGCCGCTGACATAAGCCCGGATGGTCGACTGATTGCCATGCGCACCTACGGCAGTGTCTGGGCATGGGCTCGCCGAAGCGGCACCTCAGTCGCCGAGACGCTCATCACCCCGCCCTGCGAGGCCGAGCCACCATTCGAGCTCCAGGGCGAGGCGATTGCCTTCGTCGACAACACTCGATGGGCCACGCTGGCAGAAGGCAGCTTTGTTTCGCTTCGTCTCTCGCCAGCCTGACGAGATCCAGCCTGACTAGATAAGAAACGAAACCACGGTCAGCGCTACCGCGAAGATCACGATCAACACGTCGGCGATACGGATAGGCATCGGCTCCGGGCGAGGCGCTGCGGTCGAGCCACGGCTCACCATGGCCCGAGCCAGGTCGCGCGACCTGCGATTGGTCCCGACCACCACGGCGACGGCGGCATCGACGGTAAGGCGAAGACCATGAGCGATGATGCCCGGGCCCTTTGCTTTGGTGGGAGGCGACGGACGGGTCATCGTGACATCGGTGACGACGCGAACCTCCTCGGCAACAAGAGGCAGTGCCCGGACGGTAAGGGCCAGCACGGTGCCGAGCTCGTCGACCGGAAGGCCGATTCTTCCCAGTGGGCCGATAAGCCGGCGCAGGCCTGCGCCGAGTTCGGCGAGACCGGTGGTCCACGCCAACATCCCGGCCCAGAACAACAGCACCAGACCGAGGATGATGAGCCGCAAATAGTCGAGCCCGCCACCCAGGCCGATTCCCCCGACGAAGGGTTCACCGCCCGAAGCACTCGCCCCGATAAATCCGCCAAAGAGGCCCCACATGAGCATGGCCGGCGGCCGAGGAAGGATCGATCTCGGCAGCTTTGCCACGTTGAACATGATCACGCCCAACGCCGCAGCGATGCCGATCATCACCCAGGTGGGTTCGAAAACCAGCGCCATCGATAACGCCACCATCGACAGCAGTTTCGATTCGGCACGGAGTCGACGAACAACCGAGTCGATCGGTACGTCGCGAAAGATGTCGCTGCTCATGGGTCGACCAACTGTCCGCGGTCGAGTCGCAGAACCCGGGTAACCCGTTCATGACCCCAGCTGGTGTCGTGAGAAACGACGATGACGGCGGCGCCGCGCCGGCGGAGGTCGTCGACCACATCGGCAAGCTGTGCCCGCCCGTCGTCATCGAGTCCGGCCAGAGGCTCATCGAGCACAAAAAGGTCGGCGCCTCGGGCCAGGAGGCCAGCGAGAAGCACCCGGCGTTGCTGTCCGCCGCTCAGTGCATCGACGCGTGACTCGAGCAGGTCGGTGAGGCCCAGAGCAGCCACGGCCACGGGGATCCGCTCGGCGCTTTGACGACCCCGCTCATTCACATCGTGGGCACCGGCCAACGATCGCAGCTCGGCTTCGACGGTCGGCCGGAGCAGTTGGAGACGGGCGTGTTGAAACGCAATGGCTCGCCAAATCTCAACGGGCTTGTCATCGGAGCTTGCTCCGGGCGTCCGGGCCCGCTTTCCTATGTCGATGTTGCCGCTTGTGGGCGACCTGAGACCAGCGATGATTCGAGCCAGCGTCGACTTCCCGGAACCATTCGAGCCAGTGATGAGCAACAGCTCGCCCGAATGGATGGTCATGTCGATATCGACCAGCACTTGCCGCTCCCACGGCTTTCCCTTGTCGTAGACATACGAAACGTCGCTGAGGGTAAGGAGCGGGCGACCGACGTAGATGGTGTTGAGTAAGCCAAGCGGCTCGTGTACCTGAGGCTCGCCGATCGTGACGATCTCGTCGGCTTCATGCAGGTCTTCGGCGAGGTGCGAGGTGCGAACGACAGCGACGCCGCCGTCGTTGATAGTGCGTAGCAGTCCATTGACCTGGTCTCGACCCTGGGGGTCGAGCATCGACGTGATCTCGTCGGCTAGCAGCAATGAGGGCTGGCGAGCGAGTGCCGAAGCAAGAGCCAGTCGCTGGAGCTCGCCACCCGAGAGTTCGCTGGTAAGCCGATCACCAAAACCTTCGAGCCCAACTAGGGCGAGCGTTCCATCGACATCAACGTCACCCGGAGCACCCCACCGGATGTCCTCGGAAACGGTCGGGGCTAGTACCTGCCCCTCGGGCCGCTGACTCACATACGCGGTCCCGCCAACATGGCCAAGACCCGGAGTGCCGGGGCGCTGAAGATCATCGTTAGGGACGATGCCGGCAAGAACATCGAGAAGGGTCGATTTTCCGGCGCCGTTTCGTCCGGCGATCGCAACGTGTGCTCCTTCGTCGATGGCGATGCTGACGGAAGGGTTCACCACATAGTCACGCCGTCGGATGGCGCTATCGGTAAGAGAAAGTGGAAGGGGCGCAACGACCGACGACTCGGACTCGAGGGCGAGCGGTTCGACAGTCCCCAAGGCATCGTTCACTCCTCGTAAAACCCGACGAGTCATGCGGCGCACGAGCAGCGCATACAGAATCGAAATCCACATCTGGGCGAACGGCAGAGCCAGCGGCCACCAATCGAACAGCGTCTCGAGTCGGGCCGCGCCCCACTCCTTCACCGAGTCGGCACCGTCCCAGTTCACGATGTTGCCCAAGCCGCCGAGGATGTTGGTCATCCCATCCCACTGGTTGGCCACGTTCTCAAAGGTGAGGGTTCGCAGCTCGCCGGCAAGAGCAAAGAAACCAACGCTGGCGAGCGACACGGGCGGCCAGGCCACCAACAAGGTCAGCAAAATCGTGCGCGGGATCGAGCGTTGCTTGGCGAGCGATACGCCGCCCGTCCACCCGAAGAGGCCGGCCACAATCGATTGGGTTAGCGGTCCGATGCCACCGAGAAGCACCGTGAACAGCGCGGTTCCGGTAACCGAGAGCACGACGGTTCGGGTGCGGTGGCGGGCGGCAAGAACCGCAAACACCACGGTTCCGAGCACCTGAAACGCCGTGCCAGCGGCGAGTAGTCGGCCAATGGCGAGAAGACTGAACACCAGCGCTGCGGCGATTGCTGCGTCAGCGAGTTCGGTTGCGTCGAGCGGACCTTTGTTGTCGTCAATGGGGCGAACTGCAGGAGTTGCCGGCGCGGTTGTTTTCGTCAATTTCGCCATCAGGTCTCTAGCTGCTTGCGTTTGCCGTCGAC
>CALGZB010000205.1 GCA_937934655.1 uncultured Acidimicrobiales bacterium
TTTGTGCGGTCAGTGGGAGTTGAACCCACACGCCCTTTCGAGCACAGCGACCTGAACGCTGCGTGTCTGCCAATTCCACCATGACCGCGTGGATGTTTGCCTGAGCAAACAAACTATCTAGCGAGGTGATGGTAGCCGCCAATCGCGCTGTCGCGACCATGCGGCAACAAAACGGGGCGGGTGCTGCATCGCCGCACCGGCTAAGCGCCAGTAGTGTTGTCGCCGTGGTAATGAAAGATATAGAGAACCGACTCGAAGGCATGGTCGAAGGTGTCTTCGCCCGCGTGTTCAAGGGCGGCATTCGACCGGTAGAGATTGCCCGGCGGTTAACCCGCGAGATGGACCACCGGCGCTCGGTAGGAGTCAACGGCGAAACGGTTGTACCTAACCACTTTGCGGTGAGCCTCTCCGCCGAAGACCTTGCCGAACTGAGCGGTGTCTCTGATTCGTTGGCCCGCGAACTAGCCCATGCGTGTCGCGAACATGCTCGTAGCGAGATGTATCACTTCATGGGCCCGCTTCACGTTGAGCTCAGCGAAGACGCTTCGCAGCGTCCCTCCACCTTTGGGGTTGCTGCATCGATGCTTCAGGGCGACGGCGGCAAGGGTGCCGGGTCGCTCCTGCTTCCCACCGGCGAACGTGTTGTGCTGGGCGAATACGTCGTAACCGTCGGCCGGCTACCCGATTGCACCATCACACTCAATGACCCCAAGGTCAGTCGAAACCACGCCGAGATCCATGCGCACGCCAATGGCTACAAAGTTGTCGACTTGGGATCGACCAACGGCACCAAGATCAACGGCGTGAAGATCGGCGAGCACGAACTCAGCGACGGCGACCAGATCACGTTCGGCAACACACCCATCGAATTCGCGGCGTCGTAGCCATCACGCAGTTGGTTCCGCAGGCGTCGCTTCGTCCGGTCGAAGCTTCGAATTCAGCGTCGAAAGAACGAAGATCGATCCGTAGATGACCAACCAGGTCAGCGGGTTGCGGGCGTACCGCACGATGACCTCCGCGGTCGCTTCGGTCGCAGGGACTCGAGAACCGATCGCTGCGGCTGTCGTGATCACGGCCAAGACGATGGCGACTCCCGCAACCGCAAGCCCCACCGATTCGGCGAGGATCCGTCGGCGCTCTCGTAGCCCTGGGCGACCTGTGGCGAACACGTCGATAAGGCAAAGCATCGAGGCACCACTGGCATAGGCGATGAGGAACCGGGTGCTCAGCGAAAGCTCGCTGTAGGTCTTCACCCATCCCTTTTTGTTGAGAAACTTGGAGATGCGGCCGGTGATGCCAGGGAGCAGACTGATTCCGGTGAGGACAACGATGCCGTCGATGGCTTGGGTGACACCCCAGAAGAGCGCGCCGGCTCCGGTTCCTGAACCGATGGCAGCCAGGCCCGATGCCCAAGACTCGCCGTCGTCGACTGACTCGAACGCCCGCGCCACGATTGGCGGTAACAAGATGTCGTTTCCCCAACCCCACTGGAAGGCCATCCACACAAGCACCAGCGTGACGCCGAGGAGGCGGAGGCCCGCAGCGTTGGCGAAGTCGCCCTTCGCCGTTTGCCACAGCGATTCGCGCTGCTCGTCCTCCGAAACGACGTCGTCCACCCCCAACCTCTAGTGGACGTTGGGAAGACGTGTCACCTCGTAGCCTCAGCTCGCCTGAAGAGTCGGGTAAAACCATCGCCGATTGGCCGGTAGGCTCACCTCTGTGTCGGAACAGCTCCTCACCGTATTGAAGCTCTGCCTTTTAGCGCTTCTCTATATCTTTTTCCTGCGGGTACTCCAGGCCGTCTGGAGTGAGGTGCGCGGACCGCGTCCCAACCAGCCCAGCCGCCCGCAGAAAGCCGAGCGCCAACCGCGTCAGGGCCGAAACCTTGTCGGCGCTATTCCTGCCTTGCCTTCGCGGCGACCAGTCGCCGCCCCGGTTGGCTCAAAGCTGGTGATGGTTGAGCCTCCCGAGATTGCCGGAACCACCTTCGAAGTGGGCGACGAACTCACGATGGGTCGGTCGGCCGGATGCCAGATCACCCTCGACGACACCTACGTCTCGCAGCTGCACACCCGCGTGTTCCGACGAGAAGGCCGGTACTTCGTCGAAGACCTTGGGTCGACCAACGGTACGTACCTCAACCGCAATAAGGTTGCCGCTCCGACGCCGGTAAACCCCGGCGACCGCATTCAAGTCGGCAGTACTGTCCTGGAGCTGGTCTAGTGACAAACATCAACCGGGTGGTCGAGCTGTGGCGCTAGAACGCGAATTCCTTTTCGACGCAGCGCAGCAAACCCACGTGGGTCAGGTGCGCAAAGTCAACCAAGATGCATCGCTCATCGACATGGGCGTCTTTGCCGTAGCCGACGGAATGGGCGGACACGCCGCTGGCGATATCGCCGCAGCACTTGCAGTCGAGGAGCTCGGCAAGGTCATCCGTATGGCCGGCGTCGAGGATCTTGTCTCTGCGGTAAAAGATGCCAACAAGGCCATCACCCGTCGTGCGGCTAGCGATATCGAGCTGCAAGGCATGGGAACCACCGTCGTGGCACTTGCCTCCTACATCGAAGGCGATGCGCAGTACTTGGCGCTCGTCAACGTCGGCGACTCCCGCGGGTACCGATTCCGCGACGGGGTGCTCGAGCAACTCACCGAGGATCACAGCCTGGTTGCCGACCTGGTGCGCGACGGAATGCTTCGTCCCGACCAAGCCGAGCAGCATCCGCAACGCAACGTCATCACCCGGGCCCTTGGCATCGACGACAACGTGCAAGTCGACTCGTGGGTACACACCCCGGTTGTCGGCGACCGCTTTCTGCTCTGCAGCGACGGACTGTTCAACGAAGTGCCGGTGCCCGAAATCGCTCAGGTGCTGGCTGAAGAACCCTGGCCCGAGGATGCCGTCGACAAGCTCGTCGACATGGCCAACGAAGGCGGTGGCCGCGACAACATCACCGTTCTTATCGTCGATGTTGTTGACCCCGACAACGACAACCGGGCCGATGCCGCGCCTGCAGCCGCCGAGTCCGGTGTCGCTTCAGTCGACGGGTCGACTGAAGCAGCCGGTGAATCTGGAGCCGCTCCAGCATCGAACGCTGAACCTGTCGTCGCCGACGCGGGTGACAAATCGCGTGGGCTACTCGGCCGAGTTTTCGGTCGTAAGAAAGGCAACTCGAGCGACGGAACAACCTAGTGGGACGCGTTCGTCGCACTACCGAGCTCGGCCTCATCATCCTCGGCTCACTCATCATCACCGGTGCGTACACACTGGCCAGCCTGGGTCGTAATGCATCGGTGCCCGCCAACGTCGGGCCGTTTCTCGGCATCATCCTCGCCCTGTTCATCAGCGCCCACTTGGCAACCAGGTGGTTGGCCCCCGATGCCGACGGGCTCCTGCTTCCGCTTGCCGCCTTGCTCAACGGACTCGGCTTTGTATTCATCGTTCGATTGGCTGGCGAGCGGCGAGTTCCCGACGATCTCCCCGGGCTGCAGTCCACATGGACAGCGCTAGGGATTGCCGCGTACGTCGGCACGCTTCTCCTTGTACGAAAAACCAAGATGCTCGACCAGTACCGCTACTCCTTCGCGGTGCTCGGTATCGGGCTTCTCATGGTGCCGCTTATCCCGGGTATCGGCCGACAGATCAATGGTGCCCGAATCTGGGCCAGCATCGGCCCTATCAACTTCCAGCCGGGCGAGTTCGCCAAAATCGTGCTCGCTATTTTCTTCGCGTCGTACTTGGTGGAGAAACGAGAGCTGCTTCGCATCGCGACCATTCGCATCGGCCCGATTCACCTTCCTGAACTGCGCCATCTTGGTCCGCTGCTTCTTGCGTGGGGCGCCTCGATCATCGTCATGGTGCTCGAAAAGGACCTCGGCTCGTCGTTGCTTTTCTTTGCGCTGTTTGCCGTGATGGTGTGGGTTGCAACCGACCGGATTGCGTACCTCATCAGCGCTCTCGTCATGTTTATGGCTGGCGCCTATGCGGCCTGGACCCAGTTCTCTCACGTTCAAGCTCGTGTCGATATCTGGCTCGACCCGTGGGCCGACCCCAGCAATAAGGGCTTCCAGGTTCTGCAGTCGATGTTTGCGTTCGCGTCAGGTGGCCTCACCGGTACCGGCCTGGGCTTGGGCGATCCCGAACGTATTCCCGAGGTCGAGACCGACTTCATCTTTGCGGCCATCGGCGAAGAGCTCGGCCTCTTCGGCGCAACCGCCGTGCTGCTCTGCTACCTGCTGATGATCGGCTCGGGCCTCCGCGTGGCCATGCGAGCCGAGTCAGCCTTCGACAAGCTTCTTGCCGTCGGCCTCACGGCGCTGCTCGGCATCCAAACCTTCATCATTATCGGCGGCGTCACCCGACTCGTTCCGCTCACCGGCATCACGCTTCCGTTCGTGTCATACGGCGGCTCGTCGTTGCTCGCCAACTATGTGTTGCTGGCGCTGCTGATGCGGATCTCCGATGAAACGGCCAAACGCGAGAAGCGCCGTGCGGAAGAACCCGACACCCAGTCGGCGTCGGTGTCGGCATGAACCGCCAGATCCGTCGCTTTGGCGTAGGGCTCATGGTCCTCTACGTGTTGCTCTTTGCCCAGCTCAATCGACTTCAGGTTTTCGATGCCGAAGAGCTGCGAGAAGACCCCAACAACAGTCGCTCAATCGTGCGCGACTACGGCCAACGCCGCGGGTCGATGGTTACCGCCGACGGCACGTTGGTCGCATTTAGCGAAGAGCTAGAAAGCGGGCAGTTCGAGCGCCAGCGGTTGTATCCCGAAGGCGACCTTTACGCGCACAGCACCGGCTACTTCGCCTTCAACTACGGCGCCGAAGGGTTGGAGCGGAGCTACAACGATGAGCTTGCCGGCAAGACGGTTGGCCAGGAGTTCGGCGATCTCAGCAGCCTGTTTACCGACAAGGACAATACCGGCACACTTATCCTCAGCTTGCAGCATCAACTGCAGGTGGCAGCCCGTGAAGCACTGGGCGAGCAGAACGGTTCGGTGGTGGCGCTCGAGCCCGAAACCGGCAACGTGCTGGCCATGTGGAGCTGGCCGAGCTACGACCCCAACCTCCTCAGCGCCATCGACCAAGAGGTTTCCCGGTCGGCCTGGATCTGGCACAACGCACTCAGCCCAAGCCCACTCATCCCAAAGGCATACCGCGAGACCTACTTCCCCGGCTCGACCTTCAAGGTCGTCACGGCCGCAGCAGCGCTCGAGACCGGCAACGTCACTGGGACCTCGCCGGTGTACCCGGTGGTTCCGGCCTACACGCCGCCACTCACCACGTCGGGTCTTAAGAACTTTGGCGGAAGTAGCTGCGGCGGCGACCTGTTCAACCTCATCCGCCAGTCGTGTAACAGCGGCTTCGCCCAGATGGCCGTCGAGGAAGTCGGCCCCGAAGCACTCAGCGATATGGCTGAAGCGTTCGGTTTCAACGAGCGCCTGCCAATCGACCTTCCCAACCCGGCGGCCTCGGTGTTTGTTACCGACTACGGACCCTTCAACCGCACCAATACCACCGCCGATGGTCGCGAGTACGACGTCTTCGACAGCACGCCGGTGTTCGCCCAGGCATCGATTGGTCAGTTCGAAACCAAGGCGACGCCGGTTCAAATGGCAATGGTGGCCGCAACGGTCGGCAACAACGGCCGATTAATGACACCCAAGCTTGTTACCGAGATTCAAGACATCGATGGCGGAACCATCACCACCAACGATGACGAACTGGTCGACGTGGTGCTCGACCCAGCGATCGCCCAGACGCTTCGCCAAGCAATGGTCGGGGTAGTAAACGACGGCACCGCAAAGGGCCTCCAAACCGAAGGCTGGGAAGTCGGCGCCAAGACCGGAACCGCCCAACTCGGCGCCTCGGTCGAGGCCACCCACGCCTGGATCATCGTGTTCGCCGGCAAACCCGGCCAGCCCGCCGACATCGCCATCGCCGTGGTCGTAGAAGCCGACGCAGCCTTGGGTCAGCGCACCGGCGGCTCGACTGCAGGCCCAATAGCCAAAGCCGTCCTCGACAGCTTCATCACCCAAAACTAAACCGGCAACGGCGGTGCCTCGGACGGCGGACGGCGGTGCCTGGAACCAAACCCCCTGTTTTCCACCTGGCACCAAAGGGGGGTTTTGGTGCCAGGTGGACGCGTTTGGGTTGGCGCCGATATGAGCAAATTTGTTTGGGGTGGACGGGAAATGCGAGCAGATGCAGCGTTTGCGGCCCAACGGGTAAGTAGGATTAGCGGTCATGTCCGAGCAAGGTCCCACCGTCTTCAACGGACGGTACGAACTTCATCGCCAGTTAGCCCGCGGCGGCACCGCCGACGTGTTCCTGGCACGCGACCAACTCCTCGACCGGCCGGTTGCCGTGAAGGTACTTTTTTCCTCGTTTGCGAGCGATGAAACCTTCGTCGAACGGTTCCGCCAAGAGGCGCAATCTGCCGCCAACCTGAGTCATCCCAACATCGTCGCAATCTACGATTGGGGCGAAGAGCGGGGAACGTACTTCATCGTCATGGAGTACGTCGAGGGTCGAAGCCTTGCCGAAATCCTCAACACCGAAGGCCCGCTGCACCCCGACCGCGCTGCCGAAGTGGCCAGCGACGTCGCCGATGCACTCGGGTTCGCTCATCGCAACGGACTCGTCCACAACGATGTAAAGCCGGGCAACATCCTCATCTCGCCGAGCGGCCAGGTGAAGGTCACCGACTTCGGCATCACCACAGTCATTGCCAAGGCCAAAGCCGAGCAGACCAAAGACGGCAAGCAGATGGTGTTTGGCACGCCAAGCTACCTATCGCCCGAGCAAGCTCAGGGCAAAGCTGTCGACCCCAAGAGCGACCTCTACTCGTTGGGCATCGTGCTCTACGAAATGCTCACCGGAACACCGCCCTTCGTCGGCTCGTCGCCAGGCGAGATCGCTGCCGCCCATGTTCGCGAGCGGCCAAAGGCTCCGAGCGAGCACGGCATCAAAGTTGCCCGTTCGCTTGAGGCCATCAACCTCAAGCTGCTGGCCAAGAACCCGAGCAACCGGTATCCGGCGGCCGACAACCTCCGCGCCGACCTCCGTCGCTACCGCGAGGGACAACACGACCTCCGCACCAAGAAAGCAGCCGAAGCGAAGCCTGCCGGAATCGCTCCTGCTCCGATCGCTGCCGTTCCGGCACCCCCCGTCGCTCCCGAGCCTGCCCCAATCGACGCGACCCAGGCCATTGCTCCAACGGCGCCGGCGCCGCAACCTGCTGTTGCACAGCAACAGGCCCAACCCCAAGAGGTTGTGTATCAAGAGCACTACCCGCCGTCGTACCGCGACGACGAGTGGAAACGAAACATCATCTTCTTCGTAGTTCTTGCAGGCCTTGTTGCTCTGCTGTTCTTCCTCGTGAGCGAGTTCTGGAGCACCCTCGGTTTCGGAGAAGACGATGCCCCAACCGGCGACCTCAGCGCCGTACCCGTCGAGGTTCCCTCGGTTATCGGTCTCGATAGAGCCGATGCCCGCGCCCAGCTAGAAATCCTCGGGTTCCTCGTCGACGCGGTTCCGGAACCCAATGGCGACGTCGAACAAGGCATCGTCTTCGACCAGGACCCCGACAACGGCAACCTGGCCGCGCCGGGCAGTAAGGTCGAAATCACCTTTAGCCAGCCGAGCGAAGAAGTAGCGGTCGATTCGGTGGTCAACCTTCTCGAAGCCGATGCTCGACAACGACTCGAGGAGCAAGGGTTCCGGGTCGATATTCAAACCGAACCATCCGACCTCGATCGTGGTGTTGTTATCCGACAAACACCCGAGGCCAACACGCTGCTCCGCACCGGCGAAACGGTATTGCTCACTGTTAGCGAAGGGCCCGGCAGCAAGCTGATCCCTGACGTGAAGGGCAAATCTCTCGAGGAAGCCATCGCTATCCTCACCGAAGCTGGCTTCAAGGTCGATACGCGTCCTGCGTCGGACGCCGCGGTGCCCGAGGGCAACGTAGTCACCACCGAACCTGCCCCCAACACCGAACTCGATGTGGGCGGCACCGTCACTATCTTGGTCTCTAGTGGTGTTGCGCTGGTCCCTGTTCCGTCGGTTATTGGCCTCTCGGCCGATGCAGCCCGCGCCATTCTTATTCCGGCCGGCTTCCAGGTAGTTCCGTCGCCGCAACCGGTTGCACCTGGCGACCCCAATGCCGAGAAGGTCATCAGCCAAGACCCGATCCCCAACAGTGAAGTGGCTGCCGGAACCACGGTGACCATCGTCGTCGGTGTCGTCGACCCGAGCCTTGCGCCGCCGACCTCGGCTCCAGGAACCACGCAACCGCCGGCTACGACACAGCCGCCGGCAACTACGCAACCACCTGCCACAACCACGCCGCCTACAACGCTTCCACCGGCACCGGCACCGGCAACCACCCTCCCCCCCGAATAGTTGCTCGCTCGGTCCAGTCGGGCAGCTATGCCCGATTGCAGGTCCGTTTCCGGAGACTAGGAAGCGCGGTCGAGGAAGTTCTTGAGAAGTTGATGGCCGGCAACGGTAAGGATCGACTCGGGGTGGAACTGCACACCCTCAACGTCGAACTCCTTGTGGCGCACGCCCATCACGATGCCGTCTGACGTCTCGGCGGTTATCTCGAGGACGTCGGGCATCGACGCCCTCTCGACGATTAGCGAGTGATACCTGGTGGCCTCGAGCGGCGAAGGTAGGCCGGCAAACACGCCGCCACCCTCGTGATCGATAAACGACGTCTTGCCATGCATGACCTCGGGGGCCCGCACAACATCGCCGCCGTAGATCTGGCCGATGCACTGGTGGCCGAGGCACACGCCAAGGACGGGCCGCTTCCCCGCAAAGTGGGTGATGACATCGATACTGATTCCCGAATCATCGGGAGTACCAGGACCAGGACTAATCAGAATCGCGTCGGGGTCGAGGGCGATAATTTGGTCGAGCGTGAGCTCATCGTTGCGGTGCACGATGGGGTTGGCCCCAAGCTCGCCCACGTATTGGACGAGGTTGTACACAAACGAGTCGTAGTTATCGATGACAAGAACGTTGGTCATCAGATCAGGCCAGTTGCAGGGTCAGCGATACTGGGTGGCGGTCATGATGCCGCCGAGAATGAGGCCGAGGCCAAGAAGGAGGTACCAGTTGCTGGCTTCGCCATCGACAAAGGGAAGAACACCCATGTAGTTGAGGATGATGAAGATCATTCCCAGCAGCAGGAGGCCGAACATCAGGACGGGCACCCAAGTTGGGCTTGGCGGTTTGCCGGCCGACAACGAAGTTGTCGTAACGACGGCGTCGCGTGGTTGTTCTGGACGGGTTCCCTTAGGAGTGACCCGGCCGCCCTGTACCTTGCGTTTCTGAGGCTTACCCATGGAGGGGAATGCTACAGGGTTTCAGAAGACTCATGCGCTAGCAGCGGCCCCAGACCCTGATGTTTCGCCAAGCGAACCCCAAGAGCGATCCGAGTGAGCGACTTAGTCTTCGATCGGTGCGGTGAGGTCCATGTCTTCGAGGCAATGCCGCGGTGGGTCGGGAATCTGATCGTTGGCCATAGTCATCCGCACTTCGGTGCCGCAGATACTGCAGCGGTAGATGATCTTGACCTTCCGAAGCTCGCCGGGCTCGGGGGGTGGCGCAACCGGGCGGGCAAAACCGCCGAGCATTCGGAATCCGGTTCGGATGATGAAGTAGCCGGCCGTTACGGCGACGAATGCTCGAATCACCAGCGAGGCCGTGAACTCGTCATCCTGAATGAACACCTGCACTGCTAAGACCAGCGCCAAGGCGGCAGCAGCGAAGAGCTTCGGCTTGTTCATGGCCTGATTGTACGACCGCAAGCGCGCCTAGGCGTCGTCGAAGGCTGTTGGAGACCAACCACGAGTTCGACAGCGCGTCAGCTTGGATGAACGTGGGTGGCGAGGGCGGCACCATCGCCCGTGGCCGACAGCATCGTGATTGCGGAGAGCTCGGATGAGTTGATGGCATCGTGCAGACCTTGCAGCGCTTCGGCCCCAAAGAGTCGCCCCCGCGCAACGGCCCCGCCGTGGTTGTTCACGACCGCTTGATCGATTCCGAGTCGATCGGCCAGCGCAAGCGCATGTGCGGCCGAGGGTTCAGTTGCAACCAGTCGGGTGCCGTCAACCGCGAGCGCAGAAACAGCGTCGGCCATCGGCGTGAGCGGATCGCTAGGCGAGCCGGACCGGCTGACGCTTTCGCCGAGTCGGTAACCTCCGACCGCAGCGCTCACCAGCATTGCCACGGCGCCGTCGCCTGGTTGTGCCAGCGACATCGCGGTGATCAGGCCATCTGCGGCGAACATCGGTTCTAGTCCGTGGATGCCATCGGTACCTCGGCGAAGGGGTTCGTCCACGGAGAACTCGGGGCCCTGGTAAGGGGTGGCGCGCTCGGGGTCATTGATGGAAGAAGTGGTGGGCGTGGCGGTGGTCGGCCAAGCGGTTGCGGCTTCGAGCGATGCGGCGACTCGAGCATCGACGTCTTCGCGGGTAAACCCCAACGTGTCGCCATAGGGACCATCGGGGAGATGCCCGCCATTGGCGGTGAGTTCACGAACTGACGCGGGTGTGAGCGGTTTGCCGTAGTCGCGCCGCAGAAGCGGTGCTCCCGGCGGAACCACGCTGGCCATATCGATGGCGCAAACGAGCACGTTGTCGGCGAGTCGGTTCGCTACCAATTCTCCAGCATGAGTGAGAGCCTGGTGTCCCGAGGCTCCTCCGCTGGCGATCTCTAATCCTTCGATCTGTCCCGACCAGTGGCCAGCGATTGCGAGACTTCGCCGCGGGGTGCTCAGCGCCCCGACGGCCGTAGCATTCGCCAAGATGACCCGGTCGATATCGCTCAGTTCGATTCCCTCAGACGCACAACCTTTGAGGGCCGCATCGAGAACATGGGCAAGGAGGTCGATGGGGTGCCAGCCCGACAGCGCGCCGTGCCCCGCTCCGATGGGCGTGCGGGCCGAGATCCCTACAAGAGCGGGTCGGTGGACAGACGGGCTTGGCACGCCGAGATAGTAGACGACCTGCTCGAAGACGCCCGCTGGCAGTTGGTGAACAACCAACAGTGGTCCTAGGGTGACGGGCGATTCACCACGGGGGGAAGTACATGGAATCGTTCGATCTCGCAATGCTCATTTTTCGTATCGCACTCGGCCCAGTCATTGCTGCGCACGGCTACCAAAAGTTCTTCAAAGGCGGGAAGATTGCTGGCACCGCCGGCTGGTTCGACAGCATGGGAATGAAGCCGGGCAAGGTGCATGCGTTGTTGGCTGCGTCCACCGAAATCGGCGCCGGCGTCCTCATCACCCTCGGGTTGCTTACCTCGTTCGGTGCTGCTGCTCTGGTGGGACTGATGACGGTCGCCTGGTACACGGTGCATCGTTCGACTGGTTTCTACATCCTCAGCGAAGGCTGGGAGTACGTGTTCATGCTCGCGGTCTGTGGTGTGGTTTTGGCAATGCTTGGTCCCGGGTCGGTGTCGCTTGACTCGGCACTCGATATTGACGATTCGCTCGATGGTTATACCGGTTTGGCGATTGGTGCGGGACTCGGAATCGGCGCTGGATTCGCGCTTCTTGCGGCCTTCTTTCGACCACCAGCACCTTCTGCAGATTCCAAGTAGTCGCAGGTCAACGGAATGAATGTCGATCGGACGTCCAAAATAGCCACGCAGTGTGGGTATTTCACGACGTAATGTGACAAATAGTTACCCGGAAGTAACAAATCGGGTACTTCTTCATGACAATCACCGCCACATGTGTTGTTTTGGTGCGTTTGTGAAGTTGACTAGGTAGTGAAGACGGCTTTCTCGAGCGACGCGCCGAGGGAGCCAGGAATCCCCCACACTGCGCGTCGGAATAGAGAAAACCACACCGTGGCGATGTACAAAGACATCACCCGCCTCTTTAGCGGCGGGTCAGCACTTGAGAGCCTTAGCGGCTTCCTTGGCGAAGACCAAGACACCACCGGCAACGCTGTTTCAGCAGCAATTCCGGCACTGATGGGCGGCCTTTCGAAGCGCTCATCTTCCCCTGAAGGTGCATCCGCACTCTTCTCGATGATCCAAGGCAACGACGGATCCGTCCTCGACAACGTTGGGGGCTTCCTCAGCTCCGACGATGGCGGAGCCGGTGAAGGTCTCGTAGGCAGCATCTTCGGAAGCCGCCGCAACGAGGCAACCCAAGCGGTGGCCGATCGCAGCGGACTGGGCGTTGGCGGCGTAGCCAAGCTCCTTCCAGCCTTGGCCCCCATGATCATGGGATTCCTCGGACGGAAACAGTCCAACGAAGGACTCGACCAAGCCTCGATGATGGGAGCAATCTCCTCTGAAGGCGATGCGCTTCGAGACGGCGGCTTCGGCGGCTTGCTCGGTTCACTTGACGGCGGCGACGACGCCACCGACAACGCTGGCTTTTCGTCCGGCCTCGGCAAACTTGCCGGACTCGCCGGAATCGGCGGCGTTGCCGCTGCTGCAGCAGGCAAGATCGGCAAGCCCGATATCAACATGCCCGATGTGAACGTTCCCAAGGTCAGTGCTCCTGACGTGAATGTTCCGAAGGTCAGTGCCCCCGATGTGAATGTTCCCAAGGTCAGTGCTCCTGA
>CALGZB010000206.1 GCA_937934655.1 uncultured Acidimicrobiales bacterium
GTTGATGAGGCCAGCGACGTCCCATGACGCGCATGGGGTGGCTGCCTGCATCTGGTCGGGCGTAACGGCGGCGAGGGTTTCGCGGCAAACGTTGAGTGCGGTTTGGAGAGGTTGGGTGCTCATTGGGGGTTCTTCCTTCGAAGTAATGGGTTAGGCGGTAGATCGCCACGGGCAAACGTAGCAGTCCACACTGACAGAGAGTCCTCCCCCTTCCCGACACCGCTTGTCATTCCCCGGTACCTATCGGGTATACGCCGGTCGTGTCCGTTCGCCATCGTCTGGGCGTGAAAATGGGTTTGGCCTAGCGTGGGCCGATGACCACCGATATTCGTATCGAGCGCATTGGCGATGTGGAAGTTCTCACTATTGATCGGCGTGAGGCTCGAAACTCTCTCACCCATCACACCTACGCCGAGTTGGAGACCGCGGTGCTCGCCGGTGCTGTTGGCAGGGAACGGGCGGCCGAACTGCTGTTCACTGGCGAAGTGATCGATGCAGCCGTTGCCAAAGAGATGGGTTTGGTTTCGCGGGTTGTGCCACACGACGAACTGATGACCACCGCACTTGGGCTGGCAGAACGGATTGCAGCAAATCCACCGTTGGCGGTTCAAGCGATCAAACAAGGTCTGCGCGAAGCGCTCGACCCGAACTGGGATGATCTTGGTGTGTGGGTGAGCGCAAACTTGGCGCGACTCTTCCAAACGGCGGATCACCGAGAAGGTGTGCAGAGTTTCCTAGAGAAACGTCCGCCAAACTTCACAGGTCACTAGGCACCGTTCGTTATAAACCGACCACAAAACGTATGAAACCGCTGCCGAAGCAGCGGTTTCATATCTAACTAGCGCGCTTGCAGGGACTCGAACCCCGAACCTCCTGATCCGTAATCAGGTGCTCTATCCAATTGAGCTACAAGCGCAGCGATCTGCACTGTAGACGCTTCATGCTACGACTACATACACAGACTGGCGGAGAGGGTGGGATTCGAACCCACGAAGAACGTTTCCATCCTTACTCCCTTAGCAGGGGAGCGCCTTCAACCTGGCTCGGCCACCTCTCCAAGTCAACGATCGTATCGGTATTCTGCGACTTCGCCCATACGCGTTTCGAATCAAATCGCGACGTCCTGCATTGGTGCCCCAATCAATTTGAACGATACTTACGTGATGGCAATGATTCGTCGGGCAATAGCTGCCCTCGGTCTGGGTGCAATGGTCGCGGCAGCGCTGCGACTCAAGGGCTCGGGCGGCGTGCCACCACAATCTGGCGGATGGCGAAGTCTGTCAGGGCCCGACCAACGCTGACATGCGTATCGGGGTCCTCGGTGCCGGTGCAGTCGGCGCTCGGATAGCGCATCATCTGCAACAAGTCTCGGCGGTCGACGCAATTATCGTTCGCGACATTCGACCCGGTGTCGAAGCACGAGTGGTGACTCGCCTGGGGAAAGGCGTCGAAGCCGACGGACGACGAATCGGAATACCCGACGTCGACCTGCTGATTCTTTCCACACCAGCGGGCAGTCACCTTCGAAACGCCGCAAAGGCCGTCGAGCGTGGCGTTCACGTGCTGTCGGTTTCTGACGACATCGACGACGTCCGAGGTCTGCTGCGGCTTCATGATCGCGCCGAAGAGAGCGGTGTCACTGTTCTTGCTGGCGCCGGCTTCAGTCCGGGCCTATCCGGCGTACTCGCGCGACACGCTGCGGCGCGCTTGCAGCGCGTCGACGAAATCCATGTGGCAAAGATGGGAACCGGTGGACCAGCTTGCGCCCGTCAGCATCACCGAGCGTTAAAGAGTCAAAGCCTCGATTGGCGCGATGGTATGTGGGTGCGTCGGCCAGGCGGATCCGGAAGAGAGCTCGTGTGGTTTCCCGCTCCGGTCGACGCTTACGACTGTTACCGGGCCGAACTCCCCGACCCCATGCTCCTTGTCCCGCACTTCGCCGGGGTACAACGAGTAACCGCCCGCGTCTCAGCAACCCGCCGCGACCGTCTCACTATGCATCTCCCTATGCTCCGCCGACCTCACCCCGAAGGTTTGGAAGGCGCAGTGCGGGTGGAGGTTCGTGGCCAACTTCATACTGGCGGACTGGGGTCGGTCATCGTCGGAGCAGTTGCATCACCAGCCGTTGGCGCCGCGGCTACTGCCGCCACCGCTGCCGAACTCATCATCGATCGTTCACTAAAGGCGGGGTCGATGGGTCTGAGTCATTTGCCATCGGCTGCCAGCTTTCTCTACGCGATGGAGCAACGGGGAGTCGGTGCCGAAATCTTCGAAGGTCTCGCCGAACTCTCGGCCGCCGACCTCGATGAATCCGGAAGCATCGTTCTTCCCGGCGAATAATCCGAGAAATATTTCTTCTCGTCCACCATCCTGTCTATAACTCTGTGGATAAACCCCGGAAGCCCTTGTGAACACAGGCTGGGAAACGAGTCGGATTACCTATTAAGTCGGCCAAAAATTGTGCCGATAGATAGGTCGAAGGCCCCAATCTCAGAACTTTTCCTCAAGGTCGCGCCCCGACGAGCCGAAACATATACCGCTGGACCAAACGATCAAACGCGCCAGCGTCTGATCACAACGAAGGGCGATATATCTATGGGTGACCCCACCACCAATCCCGACCTCAACGCAATGATTGAGGCCAACCTTCCACTCGTGAAGCACATCGTGTTTCAGGTAGCGGTGCACTTCCCCCGCCACGTCGACCGCGCTGAACTGGAACGCGCTGGCGCACTTGGCTTGGTAGAAGCCGCACGACGCTGGGAAGAAGAACGTGGTGTTCCCTTCGACCGCTTCGCAGCGCAGCGTATCCGTGGAGCAATCCTCGACTCGGTCCGTGCAGCCGACTGGGCCCCACGCTCGGTCCGCACCCTTGGCCGCAAACTCGAATCAGCCGAACAGCGCTTGGCAACCAAATTCGGTCGCCTTCCAACCCCCGAAGAGATGTCAGAAGAGCTCGGTATGACCGCAGCCGAGCTGGCTCGACTCCGGGACCGCATGTTCCGCTCTGTCGTCCTGGCCCTCGAACACGAGGTCAACGACGACCACGATGAAGACCTCACACTGGTCGACGTCCTCATCGACCGTCACTCGCCCGAGCCGCTTGAAGAACTCGAACGACGTGAACTCCACGCATTCCTCCGTGATGCAATCCGCCTGCTGCCAGAACGCCAGCGCCTAGTCGTTATCGGCTACTTCCTCGAGGGCAAGACCTCGCAGGACCTGGCACGATTCCTCGGTGTTACCGAAAGCCGCGTCTCGCAGCTCCGCTCCGAAGCTCTCCTCATGCTGAAAGAGGGCATCGAAGCCCAGTTCAGCAAGGACGGCCTTCCAACGCCTGAAGAAGCAACCGGTCGTGTTGCCCGTCGCAAGGCTGCCTATGCACAGGCAGTTGGCGGCGAAAGCGAATGGGGCAACCGTTTGCAAAACATCAGCCTCGTCGAATCCGGTCCCGGCCCGATTCCAGTGGGTGGCCCGCTCTCCTAACGAAGAGCATTCGGCAATCTTCTAAGGTCCGGACTCGAGCCGGCCGAAAATCAAAAGGTCACGCCGGCTGTGAGGACACACACCGATCGTGAAATGGAACCCTTGCGCGGCGGGCGCAAGGGTTCTGCCATTTTTACTCCCGGCCGTGGTTGGGCAAGATAGCGAGCAGCTTCTCGTGAATCGCTCCGTTGCTGCCCACCCCATTGCCTCCGGCAACAGTTCGGGTGCCCGCCAGGTCGGTAAATTTTCCGCCGGCCTCCTCCAGGATCACCTGCATCGGTGCAACATCCCAAAGGTTCGCAAGCGGATCGACCATGGCAGCGACTCGTCCCGTGGCCACCAATGCGTACCCGTAGGCGTCAGCCCATGTGCGAATCGTCATTCCTTCGGCAGTCAATCGTTCGAGTGACCCTTCTGGCCAATACGTCAGCCCGGAGGTCATCAGATAGGCGCCCCGCAGATCAGCGGTATCACTCACCCGGGTTGGCTGGCCATTGAAGAACGCCCCTCCGCCGGCACTTGCCAGAACCAACTCGTCGAGAGCTGGGAGATTGATTGCACCCAGGACCGGCACGTCGTCATCCAACACGGCAATGAGGTTTGCGAACAACGGCACGCCAGCGGTGAAACTCTTTGTGCCATCGATGGGGTCGATGATCCACGCCCGGCCGCTGGTGCCGGCGACGTCGTCCTCCTCCTCACCAACGATGCTGTCGGTTGGGAAGCGCTCGAGGATCTGCTCGCGAAGAAACCGCTCGGCAAGGCGATCGGCAACCGTCACCGGGGTGCCATCGAGTTTCCGGTCGACGACCAACGCTGGGTCTTGGAAGTACTCGAGTGTCATCCGCCCGGCCTCGGTAATGATCTCGGTAACGAAATCGACGAGATCGGCTGGGGTTGGAGATGTCGGCGCCATACGGGGCCGATGTTACCCGACGTGGTTTCGCGAACTCCGACCGCAAAACCGGAGTCGCGGTACGCTCGCCGAGTGACACTCACTACGACTCAGGCGACACCGGTCCGTCGGCGCCTCGTCATTGCCGGACTCGTATTTGCGGCAGCGCTGATGGCACTGGTCGCTGTTTTGATTCAGCGCAACAGCAGTGAACTAGTCGATCTTGGGGCGGGCGCTTCCATCTCCTGTACACCACAAGTCGTCACCTATGGGTCGCCGGTATCTTGCGATGTCTCAGCCACCGTGGCATCTGAGGTGGTCTGGGGCGATGGAGGAATCGGGCAGGCCCGCGACGGCATCGACCACGTGGGTCTCGTGTCGGTGCAACTCATCTCCGACATCGACACCGTCATCGCCGCAACCGAAGTGAACGTCGAACCCGACCTTCGCCTCGACTGCGAAACAGACACCTGGAAAAACGTCTACGAGTTTGTGGCGAGCGATGAACACCCAAACGGTTGGGACTACGTGTATCTCGACCCCGTCAGCGGTGGAAAGATACTGCCTGGTCACCCCGTCTACCCGTCCGACCCGGGTCTCACCGATCTCGAACTCGTCGTGCTCGACCGTGTGCAAGAAACCGGCGAATGCACCGCGTCGTCAGCCGCATCCGACGCCTTCGATGGCGATATCACGTTCACGATGGGCTCGATCTGGGAAGAACACTCCGTGCCGTTCCCCCGCCTAACCCCGTGGTCAGACCATCACTGGAAGGGCACGCAACCCGGTTTCATCGATGTGTCGGTAACCGTTAACGACACCACGGTCTCGGAACGCCGAAGCATCTACTTCAGCGGCTGCACCTGAGGCGGCGAGTAGCGGTTCGGTCGAACCACAGCACTCTCTACCGCAACACCTCTACCCAGCACCCGCTACCCAGCACTCACTTGCCGGACCCCGCCGAATTCTCGTGGATCCAGTCGTCGAGCTGCGCCCAAAGGTCATAGATCCAGTCGATTCGATCCTCAGCGCCTTCAGGCACTTCCTCGCGAGGTATCCGCCAAAGTTTGAGTCGCACAGGAGTTGTGGATGGCACGGAGTCACGGATGTCGGCCAGCGTCGAGAGCGACTCGAAACCAACGTGACCCATCAAAATCACATCGGCGTCGGGCGCTCCGTCAAGAAGAGCAAACGTTCCGGCCGACTGCGGGGGCAAGACGTACCGCAACGCTTCGGCGCGGTCCAGTTCGCTCGGCCGCCGCTCTGCGATTCGTTGCAGGGCTTTCTTCCGACGCTTCTCGGTAAAGAACGTACCCTCCGGAAAGATGGCGGCAATCGAAGACTCGGTGAGACGACCCGCCATATCCCCGAGCTGGTCGAGGTCGGTTTTGCCGCTCGCCGAAGCGCGGCTCACAAACGTGTTGTCGAGACGGCCACTCACGATGTCGATGTTTGGTGCCCACTGCAACCCACCAGCCAGAACGTATTTGATCTGATGACCAAACTGTCCAAAGACCGACGATGGAAGCAACGCGTCGACCAAGCTGCAATGCCGGCCCATGACGATCGCGTTCCCCGCTCGGGCGTGCTCAAGCCCGATCACTTCGATCTCAAGACCACAAAACGTTCGAGCGGCCTGCAGCAGTGATGAGGTGTACCAGAACTGCAGATTGCTGTGCCGCCGAAGTGAACCGGGAGTGCCGAGCCGGCGGCCGAAACCCGCCCGCAACCACAAATAGCCTGCCGAAATGATGCCGGCGGTCTCGATCAGCAAGATGTTGCCGATGAACAGGCCGAGTCGGGCAAACCGGAACGATCGAACGCCGCGAAGGACATCGGCGATAACCGCTCCCACTGCAAGCAAGGGGAATAACACGATGGTCAACGCCAAACCGACCAGGACGGAACTAATCGATATGGCTCGACGCTGCGGCGTGGGCGGGAGTGACGCCATGGACGGGGCGGGCATTACCCAAAGGCTACGTGGTCGGACGGGCGCAAGAACTGGTTCACTGGGTGATTGTGGAGACGTCTTCGAAAAGCCCACGTGAGGGCATTCTTCACGCGTATCGGTCGAGTTTGACCAGGCTGCAGGGCGAACTTCGCGATGGGAAGAAACCAGGCGTCGGCGATCTTCTCGCTGGCCTAAGCGTGGCGATGGTTCTCATCCCCCAGTCGATCGCCTACGCCGACATCGCCGGCCTCCCGCCGTACGTTGGCCTCTTCGCCGCTGCGTTCCCTCTCCTCGTCTTTGCCCTCTTTGCTTCATCGCCGTACCTGCAGACCGGCCCAGTAGCCGTCACAAGCCTTCTCACCATCGGTGTTCTGGCTACCCAAGCCGAGACGCTCACTACCGATGAACTGGTAAAACAGGCAGCGCTTCTGGCCATCATCGTTGGCCTGATCCGCTTCTTTCTTGGCATCTTCCGACTGGGAGTGGTCGCCTACCTGCTCGCCGAACCGGTGATGATTGGTTTCACCTCGGGCGCAGGGCTCGTCATCATTGGCTCGCAACTACCGAAAGCACTCGGGCTCACCCAGCAACCCGCCGGCGCGCTGCCCAACTACGGAAACCCGATCCTGCGCACCCTCTGGACCTTCGCTCACCCAGGCGAGTGGCAGCCAGAGGCGCTCTTTCTCGGCGCAGTAACCCTTGTGCTGATGTTGGGCGGCCGGAAGGTACACAAGCTCTTCCCAGGCGTGCTCTTCGCCGTCATCTTTGGCGTCGCGTACTCCCGGATCACCAACTATGGCGGCGTCGTCATTGGCGAGATCCCAGAAGGACTACCCCCATTCAGCCTCGACCTGCCCTGGGGTGACATTCCTACGCTGCTGGTCGGCGGGATCGTGCTGGCACTTGTGGGGTTTGCTGAACCAGCGTCGATTGCCCGTACCTTTGCCGGCGAAGACGGCGACAAGTGGAGCGCAAGCCAAGAGTTCTTTAGCTCGGGGTGCGCCAACCTTGTAGCCGGCGTAACCGGCGCCTTTCCCGTTGGCGGCTCCTTCTCTCGAAGCTCGGTAAACCGTTTCGCAGGAGCGCAATCGAAGTGGAGCGGCGGGGTAACCGGACTCGTTGTTCTGGCCTTCCTTCCCTTTGCCGGAGTGCTCGGACCGCTGCCCGACGCAGTCCTGGGGTCGATCGTGGTCGGCGCCGTCTACACACTGGTAAAGCCGGGCCGACTCATCGGCTTGTGGAAACGATCGAAATCTCAGGCAATGCTCACCTACATCACGTTTGCCCTCACGCTTCTAACGCCGCCCGAGGTGTACTACGCCGTCATCATCGGAATCGCTATCGCCTGGGCCCATCACTATTTCTTGAAGTTTCGCGTCGAGGTGAGTCAACCAATGAACAACTCATTGTTGCTCCGCCCGGTCGGCATGTTGTGGTTCGCCTCGAACGGAGCTTTCGAACGACAGCTTGGCGAGGCGCTGCGCAGTCACCCACAAGCAACCAGCGTCGAGATCGACCTGAGCGATATTCCATCGATCGACTCTGGCATCGCAGACTCGATGGGTGCTGGTCTCGCAGAGCACCGCGACCGCCAGCTCGTGGTAACCAATGCGCCCAACGGATCTGAAGCACTCCTCGAGGGTCTCGGCCTCATCGTTCTTTAGCCGGCTAGGGACTCACCACCGCCGGCTACTCCAGTCTACGAAACGCTGGTGAACCCTGAGACGGTCAGGATCGTTGCCCACACCATCAGGGTTCTCCCCCATTCCGGGAGACGTACGTGATTCGTACGGTTGAATCATGTTGAAAACAAAGCGCCAGAAGATCGTTGCGGGAGTCATTGCTTCACTCGTCATCATTGGCGGTGCAGCCTTTGCGGTGGGCCCTCCCCCACCGTCCAAGTCCACCACCGACCAAGCGGTGGTTGCGGCGTCGGACGCACAGACCATCGAGAAGCTCGACCCGCTCCATGGGCGTCCAATCACCATGTCTCACTGGTCGCCCGCAGGAGCCGACCGTTCGCACCTCGTGGTGATTTCACACGGGTACGGCGGCGACCGAACCTCACACGACTACCTAGCCAAAGAACTCACGCAACAGGGTTACACGGTGATTGCCCCCACCCACCCCGACGTCGCTGGTTTACAAAGTGGCGACCCAGAACTCGACCCCCTAGTGCTCCGGCCACGTCACCTGTCGTTGGCAATCGACGCCGCCGAAGAAACCTCAGCCGAATCGTTTGAGCAGGTCACCGTTCTTGGACATTCGCTCGGCGGCTATGGCGCCCTTCGTGTCGCTGGCGCAGAAGTATCGGTCGAAGGCGTTGAAGCGCATTGCGCGACCTCTACGAACGACGGTACGAAAGACGAGGTGCTCTGCACTCCACGAGCTCGAGATCGCTTCTTGGCACTCGCGGCTCTCCGCTCTGGCACAGGAGACCATCGGGTCGATCAGATCGTCCTCCTTGCACCCGGCTACGGACCGCTTTTCTCTCCCGAATCGCTCACGAATATCGCCACTCCTGCACTGGTGATTCAGGCCTCGAGCGACCGGGAGCTCCCTGGTGGCCAAGTCGACGACATCATCGCCGGGCTTCCCGACACCACGTCAACGCAAACCATCGACGGCGGACACTTCGATTTCGTGCGGGAATGTAGCACCGAAGAATCAGCAACAATCCCCGAGCTCTGCACCAGCCAGGCAGGGGTCGAGCGCTCAGAATTCCACCAAGAGGTCGGCGGCTCGATCACCGAGTTTCTGGATAGCTAAACCCCAACTGGAGCCGACTGCGAGAGCGGCTGCAACCGAGCGGAGCGAGGGGTGGCACCCATCACTCTCTTGAATGCTCGGCTGAAGGCCGCCTCGGAGTCATAGCCAACCTCGGTAGCAACCACGGCCACGGTTCTGTCGCTTTCTCGCAGCAACTCGAGCGCCACATGCATCCGCCATCGAGTCACGTAACGCATGGCCGACTCCCCCACCAGCTCAGTAAACCTGGCGGCAAATGCCGAACGCGACATCGAGACTTCATCGGCCAGCACAGCAACAGTCCAAGGGTGGCTAGGGTCCGAATGGATGCGCCCGATCGCCGCACCGATTTGTTCGTCCTGCAGCGCGCCGAGCCAGCCAGTCTGGGCGGCGGAGTTGTTGTCGATCCACGACCGGATCGCTTGAATGACCACGATGTCGCAAAGTCGACTCACCACGGCCTCTGACCCGGGCCGCGGGTTCCGGGTCTCCTCCGCGAGAAGCTCCAGCGTCGACTGAATCCAATCAGCCCGAGCAGAACGCGACGCCTCGATGTGAATCACTGGCGGGAGCGAATCGATCAGGTGCCGCGCAGCCGGATGTTCGAACCGGATACCACCACACACCACCCTCGCCCGATCCCCGCCACTCTCCCCCCTGTCGGCTCCGCCACTCTCCCCCCTGTCGGCTCCGCCACTCTCC
>CALGZB010000207.1 GCA_937934655.1 uncultured Acidimicrobiales bacterium
GATCTGATCGTTGGTCATCTTCTTGATCTGGTGGGTCGAGTTGCGGGCTTCGAAGCCTTCGCCCAGGGTCCAGCCCTTGATGGTCTTTGCGAGGATGACCGTGGGGGCGCCATTCGAGACACTGGCTGCCTTGTAGGCGGCATAGACCTTTGAGTAGTCGTGACCGCCGCGGGGCAGGTTGCGGATCTCTTCGTCACTGAGATGCTCGACCATTGCCCGCAAGCGGGGATCAGGGCCGAAGAAGTGCTCGCGCACGTAGGCGCCGGTTTCCATGGCGTACCGCTGGAACTCGCCGTCGACCGTGCTGTGCATCTTGTTCAGGAGCACACCGTCGACGTCGCGGGCAAGGAGTTCGTCCCACTTGGAGCCCCAGATGACCTTGATGACGTTCCAGCCAGCGCCGCGGAAGGATCCTTCGAGCTCTTGGATGATTTTGCCGTTACCGCGCACCGGGCCGTCGAGGCGCTGCAGGTTGCAGTTGACGACCCAGACCAGGTTGTCGAGCCCCGAACGCCCGGCAAGCGAGATTGCGCCGAGGGTTTCGGGCTCATCGGATTCGCCATCGCCGATGAAACACCAAACCTTGGATTCGGAGGTGTCGTCGATACGGCGGTCGGCCATGTATTTGTTGAACCGGGCGTGATAAATCGAGTTGATTGGGCCAAGGCCCATCGAAACCGTCGGGAATTCCCAGAACTCGGGCATGAGGCGCGGATGCGGGTAGCTCGACAAACCGCCGCCACCGATCTCCATACGGAACCGGTCGAGGTTGTCTTCGCTCAAGCGACCTTCGAGGAAGGCCCGGGCATAGACACCCGGTGCGGCGTGGCCCTGGAAGTAGACGTGGTCGCCAGGCGTGCCGTTCTCTTTGCCACGGAAGAAGTGGTTGAACCCAACTTCATAGAGCGATGCCGACGAAGCGAAGGTCGAGAGGTGGCCGCCGATCCCGTCGGCGGTCTTATTGGCTCGGACCACCATGGCCGCAGCGTTCCAGCGGATGAACGCTCGGATTCGGCGCTCGATGTCCTCGTCGCCCGGGAACCACGGCTGGTCTTCGGTGGGGATGCTGTTGACGTACGGGGTACGCACGCCGGGCGAAATACCGACCTGCAATTCTTGTGCTCGTTCGACCATCCGGGCCATGATGAACCGAGCTCGAACCGCACCCTTCTCGCCAACGAGCGCGTCGAGAGAATCGAGCCACTCCTGCGTTTCGTCGGGATCGATATCGGGCAACTGATGCATGAACTGATCGAGCATGTTCCCAGTCTTTCAGACCTGGAATCATTAAGGGCGCTCTTCACGGACTTACCCTTGAGTAAGTGACCAACAACCGCAGGTCACGGGGTCTGGGATTCTGGTTTGTGTCAGGTTTGCCCCGGGCCGTGGGCCATGTGGAAGACTTCGATGGGTGACAACCATCGTGTATACCGACGGCGCATGCTCGGGAAACCCCGGACCTGGTGGATGGGCCTGGATCGTCCCAGACGGTCCGTTTGGCGCCGGGGCTGCCGCCGACAGCACCAACCAGCGCATGGAACTCCAAGCCGTGCTCGAGGCACTCACGGTGCTGGAGGGGCCGGTCGAGGTTGTGAGCGACTCCACCTATGTCGTGAACTGCTTTCGTGACGGTTGGTGGGAAGGCTGGCTAAAGCGCGGCTGGAAGAACAGCCAGAAGAAGCCAGTAGCCAACCAGGACCTTTGGGAACCACTCATCGACCTCTATCGCGAGCGCCAAGACGAACTGACGTTTACCTGGGTAAAGGGACACAGCGAGAACCTCTGGAACGACTACGCCGACCGTCTTGCCGTCGAAGCATGCTTCCTACAACAACCGCGAACTGGCGAAACCACCCCAACCGAAATCGGCGAGCCCGACAAGGTTCGGGGTCGCAAGGCGGCCGCTTCAGTAGCGGCACCTTCAGGCGCACTCGGCGTATCCGAAGCAGGGGAGTCAACCGCGAAGAAGAGCCGCCTCGATCTACCCGATGGACACCTGCTCACGGTTCTTGGTCATCAACCGCCAGAAATCGGCGGCTACGACGACAACCCACTGGCCGACCGGATCCGGACAAGACTTGTACAAATACTGCGAGCCAAAGCCGAACTCGACCCCGACCTCACCGTGCTCAGCGGGCTTCGCCTCGGAGCCGAACAACTCGGTGCGGAAGCGGCAGTGGCCGCGGGGGTTCCGCTGGTAGCGGTGCTTCCCTACCCGAATCCGGATAGTAAGTGGCCGGAGTTGTCCCGACGCAGGTTCGCTGGTCTCACGGCAAAGGCTCGCGAGACGGTCGTGCTCCAAAAGGCCGAGCCGGATTCGTCGGCCAAAGCAGCCGCAGCCATGAAAAAGCGCGACAGTTGGCTCGCCAAAGCTGCCGATGAAGCTCTGATCGTGTGGAACGGGACCGACCCGCGTATTGCGAAAACGGTGGGAGCGTTTGAAGCAGCGCTCGGCGACGACGTTTGGGTCATCGACCCCAACGACGTCTAAGCGTTACTCCTGGATCTCTACAAGGTCGCCGTAGAAGGCAACCCGGTCAGCGACTTCTTCGGCACCTTCGAGAGGAGCCGGGTAGAACCAGCCGCAGTTCTCGACGGTTGCGCCATCGACGGTGAGGGTCATGTATGACGCCTCGCCCTTCCATGAGCAGGTGGTGTGGTGGTCGTTCGGGGTAAAGAGCTCTCGGCGAAGCGATGCCCGTGGGAAGTAGAGGTTTCCCTCAACAACGACCGTTTCGTCGCTGTTTGCCACGGTTGTGCCATTGAACATTACTTTTGCCATCGAAGATCTCCTTGGATTGATGCGTCGCACGGGATTGTCCAGCGCCGGCGGTTGTGCGTGCTTGGTCAAACGATACGGCCGTACCTGGTATTCCAATCAGGTCGTGCTGCATTTGTTTCCCGAACTCGAGGAGGTGATCGCCTAACCTCTTTGTAGAACATCGGCAAGACGGGCCAACGTTGCAGTGATCGCCTTGAGATTCTTGGCCGGATACCCCACAGCCTCGATGGCCTTGGGGACCAAGGCCGTCGACCAATCGAACGACTCGGTCACGCGAGTCTCGGAATCGGAAACCGGCTCGAGTTCGTAACGCCAGCGGTGGCGGCCCATATGTCGCCAAGCAATCAGTCGGTCCTTCTCATATTCAACAACGACATTGCTGATGCTGTAGGGGACGCCGAACCGCATATTCATGCCGAACTTCGTGCCGAGCACGAGCTCCTCGACGTCGCCCTTGGCCCGCTGAACAGTGCCTGATCCATCGATCGATGCGTGACCAGCGGGGCTTGCCAGGATCGCGAAGATCTCCGACGGCGTCGCCTTGAGGACGGCGCTGTCAGAGACGCAGCGATCGGAGTTCTTACCCGGCGCCGTCATTTGTTGAGTTCTGCGGCGAGGGCTTGCTCGATGGTCGGTTCGGCAAAGTCGAAGCCCGATTCGAGAAGCACCTTGGGGTGGATCTTTGCACTGGAGAAGAGCAGCTCGCGGGCGAGTTCTTTGCCGAGCATCACGTAGAGCGCCGGAGTCGGAGTCGGGAGCAGGGTCGGCCGGCTGAGGGTTTTGCCGAGCGCCTTTGTGAACTCATTGTTCGACACGGGGTTTGGAGCAGTGAGGTTTACCGGCCCCGAAAGATCGGATTCGAGAAGGTGGATGAGCGCCCGAACCATGTCGTTGAGCGATATCCAACTCATCTGCTGTTTGCCGTTTCCGATGCGACCACCAATGCCGAGCTTGAAGAATGGCAGCATCGTGCCGAGCGCTCCGCCCTTTGGCGACAACACGATCCCGGTGCGAGAGAACGCAACCCTGATGCCAGCGTCGACGGCTGCCTGGGCAGCTGCCTCCCACGCCACCACAACGTCGGACATGAATCCGGTTCCCCGGGTGCTGTGCTCATCGAGGTCGTTCTGCTCGCGGTCTCCGTAGAACCCAATAGCCGAACCAGAGACCAGAACCGATGGGGGATTTGCCATCGAAGCCAAGGTCGATGCCACAAGTTCGGTGCCGCCGGTCCGGCTCTCGAGGATCTTCTTCTTCTGTTCGTCATCCCACTTCTTCTCCGAGATGCCCTCGCCAGCGAGGTGAACAAAGCCGTCGATACCTTCGAGCGCCTCGGCGTTGAGATCGCCATTCTGCGGATCCCAGCGCAGCGTTCCCGGGCCGCTGACACTGCGACCAATCTTGAGGGTGGTGTGGCCGTTGGCTTCGAGTGCCTCGACGAGGGCTGAACCGATAAGGCCTGTTGCTCCGGTGATCGCTACATACATGAGTTCAGTGTGCCTTTTCTTCGTATGTATCGTCGCTCTCAGTCGGGGGAACTATGGTTCGACGCCATGGCCGATCATGACACCAGCGGACTTCAAGCGAAGGTTCTCACCGTTTCCGACGGCGTGATCCACGGGACCCGAGAGGACAAATCTGGCGAGGCCCTCGCCGCGTATCTCGCCGAGCAAGGATTCGACGTCGTCGAACGACGCGCCGTCGCCGACGGTGTCGAGAATGTCAGCGACGCTCTCCGAGAGCTCACCGCGGACTTCAATGGTGTCGTGGTTACCACCGGTGGCACCGGCTTCGGGCCCCGAGACCTCACTCCGGAGGGGACCAAGGAGGTTCTCGAACGCGAGGCGCCAGGCTTGGCCGAAGCGATGCGGCTCATCAACCCGCTGGGTCGATTGTCGCGTGGTCTGGCGGGCACGGTCGGGCATGCTCTCGTGCTCAATACCCCAGGCTCCACCAACGGCTGCGTCGAGATGACCAGCGCCGTCATCGACATCATTCCTCACGCCATTCGACTCATGGCCGACACCCCTACCGATCACTAATGGAGTTCGGTGTCGAGCGCGATGCGCATTACATGCGACGGGCAGTGGCGGTCGCCGCCGATGCTCGGCTGCTCGCTCCGCCGAATCCCTGGGTTGGTTGCGTCGTGGTCGCCGCCGATGGCACCGCAGCGAGCGGATGCACCGAATCTCCGGGCGGACGCCACGCCGAAATCGTGGCCCTCGAGAACCTTGCCGCCATTGATGTGTCGCCAAAGGGCGCCACGGTTTACACCACGCTCGAACCTTGCAGTCATCAAGGCCGCACGGGCCCCTGCACCTCAGCGCTCATCGAGGCTGGCGTTGCCCGAGTCGTAATCGGACTAGTGGACCCCGACGAGCAGGTCGCCGGAACGGGAGTCCAACTGCTCCGCGACGCTGGCATCGCTGTCGAAACGGGGTGCGAGGCTCCTCGGATCAGCCAACAGCTTGCGGCGTACCTCACGCACCGGCGGACGGGACGGCCACTCGTCTTGCTCAAGCTTGCCGGAACCCTCGACGGTTACCTTGCTGCGCCCGACGGGACTAGCAAGTGGATTACCGGAGCCGAGGCTCGATCTGACACCCATCGGCTTCGCGCCGAAAGTGGAGCGATCGTGGTTGGTGCCGGCACAGTGCGAGCCGACAACCCAAGCCTTACCGTTCGCGATTTCACGCCAGCCGTCGACACATCGTCGCTCGGTGCCGGTGGACTCGATCCGCTTCGAGTCGTTCTCGGCTCCGCCGATTCGGCCGCGAAGATTCAACCGGTTCTCGAACATGACGGAGACCTCGGCGATCTACTCGACCACTTGGGGGAGCAAGGCATTCTTCAGGTTCTGGTCGAGGGCGGAGGCGCAGTGGCCGGCTCGTTCCACCGGGCCGGACTCGTCGACCAATACGTTCTGTATCTGGCTCCGGCCTTCCTCGGCGGGGGCGATGGCGTTCCGCTTCTCAGTGGCCCTGCGGTAGTAACCATGGCCGACATGCGTCGGGGGCGGTTCGCTTCGGTGACCCAGCTGGGCGAGGACTTGCGTATCGAAGTGGTGTTCGACCGCTAGTTCGGTCCGGGCGGCAGATGCGTCGCCACCCAGTGCCCCATTGCTGCCCGGAGGGCGGTAGTTTCCAGGGATGCTACGTCTCGTTTTGCCGAAGGGGTCGCTCGAAAAGGCGACCTTCCAGTTGTTTGAAGATGCCGACCTGGCCGTGTCCCGGGACTCGAGCGTGTCCTACAAGGGCACCATCAACGATCCACGTATCAGCGAGGTACGGATTCTTCGCCCGCAAGAAATTGGTAGCTACGTTGCCGAAGGCCTCTTCGACATCGGTATCACCGGTCGAGACTGGATCGACGAGCCAGCATGCGAGGTTGAGTCCCTCGGCGAGCTTCGCTACTCGAAGGCCACCGCCAAACCGGTTCGCATCATCGTTGCGGTAGCAGGCGACAGCCCCTACAACTCGGTTACCGATTTGCCCGATGGGGTCCGGGTTTCCACCGAGTACCCCGAGCTGACCAAGCGGTTCTTTGCCGAGAAGGGTGTCGATGCCGACATCCGTTTGTCTTACGGCGCTACCGAAGCGAAGATCCCCGACATCGTCGATGTTGTGGTCGATATCACCGAAACTGGTCGAGCTATCCGTGCCGCCGGACTCAAGATCATCGACGAGATTCTTCAGAGCTACACCGAGCTCATCGCCAACCCAGTGTCGGCTGCCGACCCCGAGAAGCGTCGAGCAATGGAGCAGGTCAATACGCTGCTTCAGGGTGTTCTCAATGCACGCGGCAAGGTTCTCGTAAAGATGAACGTGCCGGCTGGTTCGCTCGAGAGCGTTATCGAGCTGATCCCGTCGATGAAGGCGCCAACGGTAAACGAACTCTTCGGCGGAAGCGGTTTCGCCATCGAGACCGTGGTGCCAAAGAACGAAATGAACATCTTGATTCCAGCATTGAAGGAACAGGGCGCCGAAGACATCATCGAGCTCCCCATCCTCAAAATCGTCGAATAGCGGAATCTCGTGACACCAGGCGCCAAATTCTGTCGCTGGGGTTCACCAGATTTCGGGTTTTGTTAGCTGGATGGTGGCAGGTCGATGACCTGACCGGGCAGCAGGAGGTCGGGGTTGGCGGGATCGACGAGGCGGCTGCGATTACGGTCGACGAGTTCGCGCCAGTAGCGGTCGGTTTCTGACGTCGTTGCCGGGCGTCCCATCCGCTCTTCGAGCACATCGGTAGCGATCTGCCAGAAGTGTTCGTCTTGGGTGACTTTCCACGTTGTTCGTTCTGTTGATGTGGAGTTTTGGGTTTCGGATGCGCCGAGCCGGGTCATGACCATTCCATCGTCGGCTTCAGCCGGCGTGGAGGGCGGAAGGGGCCGAGCGGCTCCGTGTCGGCCTCGCTCTGGGCTGAAATCGTCGTTCGAACCCTCGGCGAGCCGAACCATGGTCACCGGCGGACTCTCGGCTGACTCTGCGGAGGCGGGGGTTCTCAAGACCGGCGCGATCCAGGTCGACGCCGTCACGCCGACGGTGAGCGAAACCCCAATGGCCTGCTTGACGAGGGCAGGGGTGATTGCGTCGAGTGCTTTTGACCGCCACCCCAGGGCCGTAGAAACCACCTGCAGCCCGGCGATGACGACGAGGTACCAGGCAAGCGCCAATGCGACTGCCCGAAGCGCGGTCATCGTTACCGTTGCGGGGTCGGCTACGGCCAGCCAAATGTTGAGCGATGTCCGTCCAACGCTGGGGAAGGGCAGCTCTTGCGCCAGCACGCCATGCAGGAGCCAGAGTGCTCCGACACAAAGCCCGACGAGTGCAGCCGCTCGTTTGGTCATGACCGGGCCTCCGTCGAGATGTGCTCCACGTTGAGCGTGACCTGGTCGCCCGCTGCATCGATGAGAACCAAACGCCCGCAGGTTTCGGTGGCGTCGAGCTCTGCAGTTGCGTTGGGGATGGTGAGTGGCGTTACTGCCGAGGACTCGCTCTCGCCCGGCCAGTCGTCGAAGAGGTGAACCTGGCCTGAATGTGGCCGAAGAACCGCAGCGGTCGCTGAACCATCGCAATCCCAGTCGCCGATAGCTGCGCTGTCACCTTGTTGGCCCACCGCATACCGGAAGCCCTCGAACTCGATGACAAGCGGCTCGACAGCGTTGAGTTCGACAGCGTTGAGTTCGACAGTGTTGAGCTCGACAGTGGCGGGTGGTTGTGAAGTCTCCGGCGGGGGAGTCGACGGTGGGGGCAGGGAAGTTGGCAAAGCTGGCGGAACCGGCATGGTGGTGCGAGCGATTGCTTCGTCGAGCGTCGCTATGGCGAGTGGCTGGTCGCCGGAAGGCCAGAACAGCAAGGCAAGAGCGCCAACCAGCGCTGCAGCTGCTGCGATGACGCTGCGCGAGGGGCGATGTCGGTCGCCCACGTTCTTTTGTTCTGCCGGGTCAACCCGTTGCCGAGCTGCTGTCGCTACTGCGGAGGCGCTCGGGCGTTTTGTTGGGTCGTCGTGGATTGCGCGGGCTGCCAATGCAGCGAGGGCCTTTCCGGCGCCAGAACGGCCTTCATCGATTTGTTCGAGGCATGCGATAATGATCGCCCCGAGTGCTGCGATGTCGATGCTTGGGTCCTGGTCGCCTGCAGCGCTGAAGTCGCAAAGGATCGGCCGTCCACCTGTGCCAAGGATGATGTGGTCGGCGGTGAGGCTGCCGTGGGTAATTGCCAGGTCATGAAGGTCATGGAGCGTTGAAGCAACCGAAGCGATCCCCTTCGCGAGGTCCGACACGGTCTGTGGCGGGGCGCTCTGCCATGTTTGGTCGCCAACAAATTGGGTGCGGAGAGTTCCGGTGTCTTCTTCGAACGACAGAAATTCGACGACTCCCGGGTGCGACGCCCGCTGGAGCATGACGGC
>CALGZB010000208.1 GCA_937934655.1 uncultured Acidimicrobiales bacterium
ATCTAGCTACTATGCGGGAGGGAGCTAGGCGTTGCCCGATTTGAGGAGGACCATGGCTTCTTTCCAGCCGATGCGGGTGCCCTTATGGAGCAGCGCGAACTCATAGAGCCGCCCGGCGATCCGGAGCAGAATGAGTACGCCAAGCACCAAGCACGCAAGAGCGATGGCTACCTCCCACCCGCTGATCGCGTCGCGGGCAACCCGAACCGGCAACAGCATTGGGGTGGTGAGCGGGAAGAACGTCAGGATCTTGGCGGCCAGCGAATCGGCTGCGCCGAACGCTGCGGTTTGCCCAACGATGTACCCCGCCATGAGCGGAATGAACACCGGCGCCATAACTTGGGCGGCATCCTCTTGGCGGGAGATCAGCGAACCGAGCAGTGCAAACAGCGTGATGTAGATCGCCATACCTCCGACCAGACTGACGGCGAAGGTGGGTATGAAACTCCACGTGGAGTCGGGTAAGTCGACGGTGTTCACCAGCAGTACCGACGCGATCATTCCGAGCAGAATGATGAGGAGTTGGGCCAGGGCGAGGACACCAATGCCCAAGACTTTGCCGGTAAGCAGCGTGCGGGGACTGATATGGCTCAGCAGCACCTCGACAACGCCGGTCGACTTCTCTTCGACCACGCTGGTCATCGCCAATTGGCCAAACACCTGGGGGATGATGAACGCCGTCGCCAAGCTGGCAAGCGCCAACAGCGAAGCGTTCTCGGCCCCCGCTTCTGGCTCGTCGACGAATCGCGTGTCGACGGGCGTTGGGCGGAGCAGGCTGCCAACTTCTGCTGGGCCGAGTCCGAGTTCGGCGCCTTTGTCGACTGCCGACTGTTGCTGAAGGGCTGCTTCGAGCAGGAACCCGAGCTCGGCGTCGACGGTGTCCTTCCAGACGATGGTGGGGCCGGGCTCGATGACAACATCGACGTCATCGTCAGTGAGCGCATCGTCGATCGATTGGCCAGCGTCTTGCAAGTCGACGAAGTCGAAGTCGTAGCGGTCGGTGCCGAACAAGGCAATCACCGCTGGAAGGTCGACTCCGTCGGTAACCGCTCCTTCGGCAAGGCCCACCGAAACTTCTTCGAGATCGTCGCTGGTCGGCCAGAGTTTGATGGCAATCGGGATGGCGACAGCGGCGAGTAACAGGATTGCAGTGATGACCCGAAACGATTTGGTGCGCGAGCGGACGATCAGTTCTCGTTTGGCGACTTCGAGGATCATGCGCCCACCAATTCAAGGAAGATTTCGTCGAGGCCCGGTGGCTCGTGGCTTACCGATGCGATCGAGCCGTGTTGGGCAGCGTCGGCGATGAGGGCCGCCGAATCGAGATCGGCGGGAACATGAAACGCTGACGAACCAGTTTGGGCCTCGATTCGGGTGGCGCCTTCAGGGGCCCAATCGGGCGGCTCTCCGCTCCAGGTGACCGAGAGTAATCGGCGCGACGACGAGTTGCGAAGGTCCGAAACACGGCCGGTAGCGCGGGTCGACCCGGCGGCGATGATGGTGACCCGTTCGGTCAGGTCTTGCACCAACTCGAGTTGGTGGCTCGAGAACACCACGCTCACGCCGGCCGCCACTTGCTCGGTCATGACGTCGGACATCGTGGCGACGGCGACCGGGTCGAGACCAGCGAACGGCTCGTCGAGCACGAGCAGGTCGGGCTCATGCACCAGCGAGACGGCCAACTGCACCCGCTGCTGGTTGCCCACCGACAGTTCTTGGATGAGGGAGTCGCTGCGGTCGGTCAGCCCAACCCGTTCAATCCACTCGTTGGCCCGACTGCTTGCCACCGAGGCTTCGAGCCCGGCGAGCCGACCGAAGTAGGCGATGTGTTCGTGCACCTTCATGCGAAGATACAGACCACGTTCCTGTGGCATGTACCCAACGTGGCGGCGATGGTCCTCGCCCATCGGCTGGCCATTCCACGAGATGCTCCCGGCATCGGTCTTCACCAGGCCCAGCACGGACCGCATAGTGGTCGACTTGCCGGCACCATTGGGGCCAAGAAACCCGATCATCTCGCCCGGTTCAACGGCAAGGTTCACCCCATCGAGCGCCACAACTTCGCCGTAGTTCTTCCGAAGACCGTCTACCCGTAAACGTTCAGTCACCTGGCCAGACTAGTTCGCTCGTATCCCGCGGGCTGTCGCCTTTCCCGGCTACGTGCCTACGGTAGGAATATATGGCGCTGAATTCGATTAGGAAGCTCTCGGCGAAGATCCGGGGAAATGACGGACCGGTACCTGATACCGATCCTCTCCATGTGGCGCTGCGGGCTGCATTGTCCGACGACCGGGTGCAGGTTGAAGGCGCACACATGTCGCTCATGAAGCGCGACGCCTCGGTGTTCGATGGCGGCGTAGCGGGCCCTCTTTGTTACCCCGAGTCCGCCGACGAAGTCGCGGCAATCATGCGAATCGCCGATGAGTTTGGACGGGCCACGGTGCCCCGTGGTGCCGGAACGGGCCTGGCTGGGGGAGCGATTCCGCTCGGAGCGCCCATCGTTATTTCGGCGATGAAGATGACATCGATTCTCGAGATCGATGTCGAGAACCGGGTGGCTTGGGTGGAACCCGGCGTCATCAACCTCGATCTCACCCGCTACCTCGAACCGCACGGGTTTCACTTCGCCCCCGACCCGTCGAGTCAGCAGGTCTGCACTATTGGCGGCAACGTTGCCAACAACTCTGGCGGGCCGCACT
>CALGZB010000209.1 GCA_937934655.1 uncultured Acidimicrobiales bacterium
TGGCCGTGGCCATCACCAGTGTTCGCTCTGAGGAGAGGCCCGACACGATGACTAACCCCGGGGTGCTGGCGGGTCGGCGAGGGTGCTGTGTTGCAGCGCGATGATCTCGGCGATGCCTTTGCCAGCGAGGTCGAGCAAGGCATTGAGCTCGTCGCGGGAGAAGGTCTGGCCTTCGGCGGTGCCCTGGACTTCGACGAAGTTGAGCAGGTCGCCCACTCCAGACATCACTCCGCCTCCAGACATCACTCCGCCTCCAGACATAACGACGTTCATGTCGGTTTCCGCTTTGGAGTCTTCGATGTAGGGAAGGTCGAGCACTGGCACGCCGCCTACGATGCCGACCGAGATTGCGGCCAGAGGTTCGGTGAGCGGATGGGTGTCGATCTTGCCCTGCTGCATCGAGCGGGTGAGGGCGTCGTGCAGTGCGACGTAACCGCCACAGATCGAGGCGGTGCGGGTACCGCCGTCGGCTTGCAGAACATCGCAGTCGACGGTGACCTGACGTTCGCCGAGCGCCTTCATGTCGGTAACGCTGCGAAGGGACCGGCCGATGAGCCGCTGGATCTCCTGCGTGCGACCTGAGGTTTTGCGGCGGACTCGCTCGGGCGAAGAACCGGGAAGCATGGAGTATTCGGCGGTGACCCAACCTTTGCCCTTGCCGCTCATCCAGCGGGGAACGTCTTCGTCGATCGACGCGGTGCAGAGCACGCGGGTGTCGCCGAACGACACCAGGCACGAGCCAGCCGACATGGTGGTGAAGTCTCGCTGGAACGAGACGGGGCGGAGTTGATCGTCTTGACGGCCATCTGGGCGCACGGTGAATTTCCTACTTCTTGTTGTGTTCTTTGTTCTGACTGATTCGTCAGTCCAACAACTTAGCTAGGTCCAGTCGCATCGTTCGGCTTCGAGCAACTCGGGGCCCAGAAGCTGACGGCCGAGCTCTTCGAACCACGCCACATCGCCCGACGACAAGAACCGATGATTCGGCGATTCGCCAGGGTTGCGTGGCGACGCGGCCAAATCGGTGCCGTGCAGAGTCCGACGGAGCGCAAAGGCGGTTTCGTCGGCCGAAGAGACCAGCACTACTCCCCTGCCCATCACCTCACTGATGATGCGAGCCAGGAACGGATAGTGCGTGCATCCCAGAAGAAGTGCGTCGACATCGGCGTCGACGATGGGCGCCAGCAGCCGCTCGGCCAACACTCGAACCTGATCGGTTCGGAACTGACCTCGTTCGACGAACTCGACAAAGCCTGGGCACGCGGCACAGGTGAGAGCAACGTCGCTGCGCTGTTTTGCTGCCTCGTCGACGATGGCCTTTTGGTAGGCCCCGCTCGACACGGTTCCGACCGTGCCGATGACGCCAACCCGGCCAGATTCTGACGCAACGAGCAGCGATTCGACACCGGCTTCGATAACGCCGATGACCGGCCGGTCGAACGTTTCCTGAAGATGGGTAAGCGCGGCGGCCGATGCGGTGTTGCAGGCTACGACCACCGACTTCACATCGTGTTCCTCGATAAGGAACCGGGTGATCTCCTCGGAGAACTTGCGAACTTCGTCGAGCGACCGTGGACCATACGGGTACCGGCCCGTATCGCCAAGGTATACGAGCTGTTCGTCGGGAAGAAGGTCGATCGTTGCTCGTGCCACGGTGAGGCCACCGAAGCCCGAGTCGAACATCCCGATGGGACGGTTGTCGGCCATCTGACCAGCGTAGAAGAAGTACCCCTCAGGTCGCGGCTCGGGATGGTCGATTCACAGGAGATGAAACGGTGGAGAAACCAGGCGGGTCCTACAACAACGCGCATCACAACCGGTTTGGCGTGCGTTGTTTTGTGCTTCCTTCTTTTCCTTGCTGCACCAGCGCAGCGGCCCGATACCGGGGACGTCGGAGACCAGCTCGATACTCCCGACACGGAATTGGCGTTCACCGACGAGGAACCGGTCGCTGAAACCGCCAGCACATCGACGACTACTACCCCGGTTGCCTCGACATCCACGAGCACGACCTCGACCAGCACCACGACGACGACCGAACCGCCGAAACAGCCACGACCTGCTCGGGTTCTTCTGGTTGGCGATTCGATTGCCCATGAGATCCGCACTCCTCTTACCGGACTCTTGGCCCAGAAGGGTATTGCCCTCGACACGGTGACCTTCCCGGGTCTTGCCCCGTGCGATCTTGCCAAGCCGGCCGCCGAGGCCATGGCCGCGAGACCTGCCGAAGTGGTCATCGTGTTGTTCACTGGAAACGCCATCAGCCCGTGCATGAGCGAGGCCAGCGACCCCACCAGCGCCCCGTACTTCGAGAAGTATCGAGTCGACATGACATCGATGGTCGCCACTCTCTCACCTCCCTCCGGTAATCCCGCCGACCCGAGCAACCCGACCCCCGACGTTTGGGTCGTCGAGCCGCTTCCGTATGCCAAAGCTTCGACCAACCAGAGCGTTGCCCAGCTTGATCAAATCTTTCGGTCGATCGATGGCATAGACGGAGCGATCCCGATCGCCGATCTGTTCACGACATCGTCGGGAGCGTTTGCTGGCGATCTGCCCTGCCTACTCGAGGACGAGCCGTGCCCAACCGTGCGGGTGCGATCCGTTGACGACGTACACCTTGGTGACGACGGCACCACCAACGTGTTTGGCCGGCAGCGCTTGGCGTTCGGCCTCGACCGGTTTATCGACAACCGCTACGAGTAGGGGTCGAGTACTCTTGGGGTACTCATGGCTGCGAAAAGTACAAAGAAGGGGAACAAGCTTCCCGAAGGGGCAACCGTTGTTGCTACCAACCGACAGGCGCGCCGTGACTACGAGATCCTCGACACGTTCGAGGCCGGCATTGTGCTGCGGGGCAGCGAAGTGAAATCGCTTCGAGAGTCCAAGGTGCAGTTGGCCGAGTCGTACGCCAACATTTATCAGAACGAGGCCTGGATTCACTCGCTGCACATCATGCAGTACAGCCACTCCGGGTCAGCGATGGGCCACGAGCCTGGCCGCACCAAAAAGCTGCTGCTCAAGCGGGCCGAGATCAACAAGCTCAACCCTCGTCTCGACGCCGAGCGCCTCACGCTCGTGCCACTCATGATTTATTTTGTTAAGGGTAAGGCCAAGGTCGAGATCGCTTTGGCTCGAGGCAAGAAGCACTACGACCGCCGAGCCGATATCGCCGAACGCGATGCCGACCGTGAAGCCCGCAGAGAGTTCTCAAAAAACATCCGCGGCCGCAACTAGCCCAAACAGCTAGGGACAGATCGCTTCGAGGAGATCGAACGCCTCAACTCGGCTCCGGTTGTAGTGGCGAAGCTGGTGGTCGGGACGGCCATTGTCGAACTCGAAGCAGAGCAGCTTTCGTATTCGGGTTCCCTCCGGTGAGTCGGACACTTGCTCCAGAATCCGGGGCACCGAGTCTGGTCCCAGATCGTCGACGAGATACCGAAGATCAAGCTCGGATGTTGTCGCGAAACGGTCGAGATTTCGCCCGGCCACGATCGCTTCGGGGTTGGCGATGTTCATCAGCATCAGGAACCCGAAGGCAACGCCAAGCACTCCCGTGAAGTGATCGAAGGGCAGCCGTTCGCCAAGATGGATTGCGGTGAGCACGAAGACCACGCCAATGAACAGCGCGAACACGACGGTGTAGAGCCGGAGCATCGTGAGGCCGAAGGCAGCTTCGTAGAGCAGGAGACGCCTCACCGCAACGGCCACGGTGGCCAGCGTTAGCGCAACAGTCGTTTGATTGAGAATCGCAACGAGCTGCCCAGGCTTGTCGGCGTCTCTGCTGGCGTGGCGTTTGCCGGCAAGTAGTACGGCGAGCGTGAACGCTGCCGCGGCAAGAAGCTGAAAGAACCCCGACCTGGCGTACTCGGCCACGGTAAGGCCGGTTGTTTCTTGCACGTAGGCCGCTCCCGCCACTGCCGCAACGACCTGCACGGTCACAAAGATGGCGTACACCGCCGTGATCGCGCCAAGCAGCATGGTGAGTTCGGTGCTGCCAAGCACGGGTGTAACGCGCAACTCTGGCTCGACGACTCGGCGCAGTGCACGGGTTGCCAGCATGGCCGTGAGAGCAACGCCGGCTGCCAAGCGGCCAATATGCGATACGGCTTGGTCGGGGGCCGCTGGCATGGTGAGCAGGCTGCCGAACAATGCGTCCGAGGATCCGAGAAGCAGCACCAGCACAAACACCACCGGCACGGTGATGATGAGGCCTCGGGCAAACGAACCGGGCTGGCGACCTGCGGTCGGTTTGGCCAAGCGGTTCGGTAGTAGCCGCAGCACCGGCGACATTGTTGCCAGCAACAGACCTGGCCACGAGATGAGACTGAACATCGCTGGCGTTGGCCGCAGGAGTCGGCCTGCGGCTCGGGTGACCGCGTGCGGCTCGTCGCGCAGTTCGAGGGCCACGATCACCAGGCCCAGGACGGCGATGACGTTGAGAGGAACCAGCCACCACGAAGCCCGCACCATCAGCATCACGAGTGGGCCGACCGAAATCGCCAGGCACACGCGGCCAGCCGTGGTAGTAACCCAACGACCCATAAATGCTGCGCCGATCAGCAGCCCAAGGCTGACGGCGGTTACCAGTCCAACCGGCGCACGAAACACCAGATCGAAGGCCAGCGCTCCCATCGCAAGTGCCGCCAACGTGCGGCCCGATGGTCGGGGCAGCCAATAGCTCGGCTCATCGCCATCAACTTCCTCATCGGTGAGATCGTCAACTGGATGTTCGGCAACTGAGCTAGCAACATCGGTCATACCGCTAACCATGACCTTTCGCCCCAGTAATGAGTTGAAGGTTCTGTGCAGGTTCTTGGGGATCTTGGCCTGTTTCGTTACGATCGGCCGATGATCGATTATCAGCGACTATTTCATACGGGGATTCGGGTACCGGACCTTGAAGCGGCGATGGACGAGATCGGCGAGTCGATGGGCGTTACGTGGGCCACTGCGGTCCACAACCCAGCCCAGGGGGTGTGGACACCCGAGGTGGGTCAGCAGTCGCTCGACCTCAAGTTCACCTACTCGTGCGAAGGGCCACAGCACATCGAGCTTCTCGAAGGTCCCCCCGGGTCAGTCTGGGATGGGCGCGAACATCCGGGCGTGCACCATCAGGGGGTTTGGGTCGACGATGTCGCTGCCGAGGCCGAGCGGTGTATCGCGAACGGTTGGACGTGCGCCGCCTCTGCGAAGGCGCCGTCGGAAGGTTTCGGCTCGTTCGCCTATCTTCAGCCGCCGTCAGGCATCATCGTCGAGCTGGTGTCCGCCGCCGCACTTCCACGCTTTGACAGCTGGTGGGCCGGCGGCTCCCTCGGTTAACTCTCGAGCACGGTCTCTCTTGGGCTAACTCTCGAGCCCTACTTGCCAGGTCGATGCGTCGACCAGGTTTTCCATGTGCAGGAAATAGCTCATGGTGTCGCCTGCTCGCACACCGGTCTCGGCGCGAAACATGCGGTTTCCCCAGCTGGTGAGAGGCGCCAGCGGCGAGGTGGTGAGCGTGGTCTCTTCATCGGCGGTTCCACCATCAAATACTGCCTCGAACCATACGGCGATGCCGTCGACCAAGGCGTCGCTGGTTGCGGTGCGCTCGGCCCAGTGGGTGGCCACCAGCTCTTCGTTGTCCTTCATGGTGAGCACATCGAACTCGAGCACCGGCTCGGGTGATCCGATGGTTGCCTGCACCGCACCGGGCCTCAGCCACAGCTGCTCTGGTCGCCCGGCCATAAACGGTTCGGCGATCGCGGAGTCTTGAAGGACCCGAAAATCCAACCCGTCGGGCAGCGGCAT
>CALGZB010000210.1 GCA_937934655.1 uncultured Acidimicrobiales bacterium
CGCGGTCGAGGAGAGCCACAAGGTCCGATGCGTGCTCTACCAGTGCAGCGAGGCGAACTTCGGTAGCTCGAACCTTGCGCTCGGCGTTGCGGAGATCCGTGAGGTCGCGAGCGATGAACGACAGATTCTCGATGTCCTCGTTCGGATCGCGGTGGGCGACGAGCACTACCGAAACCGGCGTTTCCTCGCCGACTCCGTTGGTGAGCGTAAGTTCGCCTTGCCACGAGTCGTTCCGTGCAATCGAGGGAAGTGCGTTGGCATCCCAGCGAGTCTGGGAGTGCGCATCGAAGTGGTTGGCGAGCTGCGGGTTGATTTGCCCACCGAGAAACTTCCGAAACGCATCGTTGGCCCACAGAATGCGATGCCCTTTGCGATCGAGCATGGCCACAAGGTCGGGCGTTGCTTCGAGGACACGGGTGAGTTCCTCGGCCCGGCGGGCTGCTTCGAGATCGTCGGTGATGTCGGCGAAGCTTGCAACCACTTCGTTGATGCCGGCACCGTGACCGCCCACCGGTGTCGTTACCAGCTCGACCCAACGGAAGTCGCCGGCTGACGTCACGAGTCGAAGACGGCCTCGCAGGCCCTTTCCTTCGGCGAGCGAATCTCGGAGCGCCGAAACGAAATCCGACCGGCCTTCCAGATCGATCATGTCGAGCCAGCCATGCCCAAAGGCCCCAGCGATTGGTTGGCCGGTGATTTCGGTCCACCGGTTGTTGACATACCGGCAATTGAGATTGGCGTCGATGCGAGCCATGCCCGACGGCGACCGGTCGATGATTGCTTCGACCGGATCCTCGACCCGCGCCCGTCCCTGCACCGGCTCGACCATCAACATGATGGACGACGTGGGGGAAAGTCGCTGACGCCACCCACTAAAGGACACCCAGGTGGATCCGGTGCCCGACAGAATCTGAATCTCGCGTTGGCTCGAAGAGCCATCGAGCGCAGACTGAAGGAGCCGATCGATGGTCGCCTGATCGGCAGGTTCGGCCACCAGCATGTGGAGGCGGGTTCCGATGAGGTCGTCGGCCGTGCGCTGGGTAATCGCGCAAAGCATGGCGCTGGGAACGACGATGATGCCGTCGTGGGTGACCTCGGTGGTCTCGGTGGCTCCAGGATCTGATTCGCCGAGATCACCGTTGAGATCGCCGGCGGTGTCGAAAAGGCGCCCGCTGTCGACCAACGCTGGAGACAGACCATGTCGGCCGCTTAGACTGCCGCCAACCGCATCAAGAGCGTCATGAGGCTCGAAAGCGAGCGGGTCAGCATCGTTCTGTTCGAACGACGGATACTCGTGTTCGTAGTTGGGCGCGTTGGACCGTCCGTCCGAAGACGACGTCTTCTTCAATCGGCGCGAGCCGAAAGCCAACAGCTACTCCTACCCGTTGATTACCCTGTGTCGCTTGCTCTGTATGTGCTTGCTCTGTGTTGCTTAATCAGTATGTGCTTGCTCTGCAATAGAGGCTTAGTGCGGACGGGGGGACTTGAACCCCCACATCTTTCGATACCAGGTCCTAAACCTGGCGCGTCTGCCAATTCCGCCACGTCCGCGTGACAAGCCACAGGGTACTTCGGTAAGGCTACCGCGAACAGATCGGGCAAAAAGTGCCACATCATGCAATTTGGTCCGACAGGGTGCCTTTTGGACAGTCTGCGCCGCTAGCCTTTCGGTATGGATATCCAGGCTGCAACTGACCTTTCTGAAGCATTCGGACGGGGCGAGGTATACAACCGTCTGCTCAAGGACCGGATTGTGTTCCTTGGCACCGATGTAAATGACGACATCGCCAACTACATCACCGCTCAGTTGCTGTACCTCGAGGGCCAAGACCCCGACCGCGACATCTGGTTGTACATCAACTCACCTGGCGGTTCGGTAACCGCTGGTATGGCCATCTACGACACCATGCAGTTCGTTCAGCCCAACGTCGGCACCATCTGCCTTGGCCTTGGTGCCTCGATGGGTCAGTTCCTTCTCTGTGCAGGTGCAAAGGGCAAGCGCTACGCGCTGCCACATGCTCGCATCATGATGCACCAGCCGCTCGGCGGCGTTCGCGGCCAGGCATCAGACATCGCCATTCAGGCCGAGCAGATGGCCTACACCAAGAAACTTCTCCAGCAACGCATCGCTGACCACACCGGTCAGAGCTTCGAGCAGATCGAAACCGACTCCGACCGCGACCGTTGGTTCACCGCTGAAGACGCGGTTGAGTACGGACTCATCGACCGAGTTATCGCTCACCGCGGCGATATCTAGACCGCTCACCGCGGCGATATTCGTGCCGCTGGTTATACCGCTGCTTCAGCCAAGGCCCGAAGATCGTCGACACCCTCGGCGAGGCTCGGGTATTTGAAGAGCGCGCTACCCGAGACCAAAATGTTGGCGCCGGCACTCGCTGCGCCTTCGATGGTCTTGGCGTTGATGCCGCCGTCGACCTCGATGTCGACATCGAGTCCGCGTTTGTCGAGCATGGTGCGAATCTCAGAAACCTTGGCCTCCATGGTGCCGATGTAGGCCTGGCCGCCAAAGCCTGGGTTCACCGTCATCACCAGCACCATGTCGACCAGGTCGAGCACATGCTCGATGGCCGACGCCGGGGTTGCCGGGTTGAGAGCTACAGCAGGCGACGCACCGAGTGCCCGAACCTGCGCCAATGTGCGGTGCAGGTGGGTGGTGCTCTCGGCGTGGATGATGAGAATCTCACAACCGGCCTCGACATAGGTGTGCATGAGGAGTTCGGGCTGCACCACCATGAGGTGTGCTTCGAACGGCACGGTCACGTGAGGGCGGCATGCCGCTACGACGTCGGGTCCAAAGGTGAGGTTGGGCACGAACACGCCGTCCATGACATCCCACTGGATGCGGTCGACCCCCGCCTTTTCCAACGAGATACATGCCTCGCCCAATGCCGAGAAATCGGCGGGTAGAACGGATGGTGCGATTGCGATGGGGCGACTCATGGCGCCAAGCTTAGTTCTAGACATTCCTTCAGGAATCTTTCGGGCCTCCAGGAATCTTTGGGGCGTCGTTTGTTCTTGCGCTCAGAACCTCTAGCCTTTCTCCGTGGATTCAATCCCGACCCTTGAGCTGGTCACCCATGGCGTAGCCAAAGGCGGCGACGCCGTTGCCCGTGACTCCGAGGGGCGAGTTGTCTTTGTCGACGGCGCACTGCCTGACGAACGGGTACTCGTTGAGATCACCGAAACCAAGAAGGGTTTTGCTCGCGGTCGAGTGCTTGAGGTGCTCGAACCGTCCGCACACCGAGTCGACCCCCTATGCGCCGAGGTCAACAACGGCTGCGGTGGTTGCGATATGCAGATTGCAACCGTCGACCACCAGCGAGACCTCAAAGTAAAGGTCGTCACCGACGCTCTTGAACGCATCGGCAAAATCCCTACCGATCAACTGCCAACTCTCTCCACGGTGACGCTGCCCGAATCCGGGTACCGCACCAATGTCCGATGCGTGGTCGTTAACGCACGGCCGGGCTTTCGTAGCCGGGGCAGCCATGATTCGGTCATCGTCGATGGCTGCGACGTCGCCCACCCGCTCATCCAGGACCTACTCGGTTCTGCTGGGTCGAAGAGCGCCAAGTTCGATGGTTGTACCGAGGTCACGCTTCGAGTCGGTGCTGCGACCGGCGACCGGATGGTCATCGCCTCGCCCAACGCCAAATACCTGTCGGTCCCCGACGACGTCATCGTGGTTGGAGCGGACGAACTCGCCGAGGGTAAACGCGCCTGGATTCACGAAGAGGTAGCCGGGCGCACCTGGCGGATCAGCGCTGGTTCGTTCTTTCAGACTCGACCCGATGGTGCCCAAGCGCTCGTCGACGAGGTTCGCAAGTCCATTGGGGTCCTCCCAAGCGATGCCCGCGCCTTCGATCTTTATGGCGGTGTCGGCCTCTTCGCCGGAACCGTCTTCGCCGACGACACTCGCGTAATCATGGTTGAGCAGAACGAAAGCTCGGTGGCCGACGCCCGAATAAATCTCGCCGACCTCGACACCACAATCGTTCGTAGCAAGGTTGAAACCTGGAGCCCGCGTCGTGCCGATGTGGTCGTCGCCGACCCTGCCCGTCAGGGTCTTGGCCGCAATGCGGTCTCGCGCATCGCCGAAACCGACGCTCCGGTTGTGGTTCTGGTGAGCTGCGATGCAGCATCGCTCGCCCGCGATGCCGGCCTCCTCGCCCGAAAGGGATACCAGCTCGACACGGTTACCCTCGTCGACTTGTTCCCGATGACAAGCCACACCGAGACGGTCTCTCGCTTCACCGTTTCATGAGCTCACTCGTCGACGCCGAGGACCCGGCAGCGGCGGCCAACCTTTCACGAATGAAGGCTGGCGCTACGGCGCTGTTGGTGTTTGCCGCAGTGGTCTACGTCGCGCTGCAGATCGTTGACTTCGAAGGCACCGTGTGGGGCTACGTCGAGGCAGCTGCCGAGGCGGCCATGGTGGGTGGCCTCGCCGACTGGTTTGCCGTAACCGCATTGTTCCGGCACCCGTTGGGCTTGCCGATTCCGCATACGGCCATCATCCCGAAGCGCAAGAACGAGATCGGCCGCACGCTCGGGACCTTCGTGCAGGACAATTTCCTCCAATCCGAAATCCTCGCCGACCGCCTCACCCAAGCCGGAATCGGTGCCCGGCTCGGCGACTGGATGATCGACCCGGACAACGCCAACGCCGCCGGGAAGCAGCTTGGGGCAATCGTCAGTGGCCTGACCGAGGTCCTTCAGGACGATGAGGTGCAGGCGGGCATCGAATCAGCGCTCACCGCAAAGCTCGACGATCTCGACGTGGCGCCTCTTGCCGGCAAGGCGGTCGACTTCGTGGTCGATGGCGGCCACCACGAAGCGATCCTTGACGCATCGCTGTCGGGCGTTGCCCAGGTTCTCGAAGACAACCGCCTGATCCTGCGGCATCGACTCACCACCGAATCGCCCTGGTGGGTGCCCGAGCCGGTCGACGATGTGGTGTTCGATCGCCTCTACGCCGGTATGACGAGCTTCCTCGCCGATCTGTCGGGCCAACCCAATCACGAGCTTCGGAAGAACCTCGAGGTCCGAGTTCAGGACCTTTCCGAGCAGCTCAAGAACTCGCCGGACATGCAGAATCGGGCCGAGCAGGTCAAGGCCGAATTCCTGGCCCACCCCGAGGTTCGGGCATGGATCACCGACCTGTGGGCCAACATCAAGACCGCTGTGGTCGATGCTGCCAACGACCCAGAGTCCGAGCTCCGGGTTCGGTTCGAAGAAGTCCTTAGAAGCGGCGGTCATCGGCTCAAAGCCGACCCAGCCTTGCAAGAGAAGGTCGACCGTTGGGTTGCTGGTGCGGTCACCTATGTAGCCGACCAATCCAGTGACGAAGTGGCTGACCTCATCGCCACCACGGTCGAGAAGTGGGATCCCGAAGACACCGGCCGGCGTATCGAACTTCAGGTCGGCAAAGACCTTCAGTTCATCCGCATCAATGGCACCGTGGTCGGCGGAGTCGCCGGTCTCGCAATCCATGCGGTGTCCCAGCTTCTGGGGTGATAGCCCTTAACCAGTGAGCGGCTCCACGAAACCAAAGCTTCGCGATTCGGTCGTCGCCCTAAAGATCCCCGAATTTCGCCGGTTCTTCTTCGCCGCCCTTGCTTCGAGCAGCGGGTCATGGCTTCAGGGTCTCGCAAGCCCGTTCGTGATGTTCAAAATCACCGAATCGGGCGCCTGGGTAGGTGCAAGCGTGTTCGCCATCATGTTGCCAATGGCAACGATGGGTCCGCTGGCTGGCCCCTTGGCCGATCGAATGTCGCGTCGGCGAATCTTGCTGGTTACCCAAACGCTTCTCTCGATGCTGGCGTTTGCCTTTGCGTTGCTGTGGTGGTCGGGGCAACGAAACCCGTGGCTCTACGTGGGCCTCATGGTCGGCTACGGCACGGTGAACGGGTTCAATATGCCGGCGTGGCAGGCCTATGTGTCCGACCTGGTGCCACGAGAACTGCTCACCAATGCCATCACTCTGAACTCGGCGCAGTTCAACGCCGCTCGAGCGCTCGGGCCATCGGTGGGTGGTCTGGTGCTCGCATTTCTCGGCCCAGGTTGGGCGTTCTTTGGCAACTCGGTCTCGTTCCTGATCGTCGTGCTCGTGCTCACCACGCTGCCCGCCACCGTGCCTTCGGGGAGCCGAAGCGAGTCGCCGCTGAGACAATTTGCCCAGGGATGGAGATACGCCAGGTCTCACCGGGGTATCACCACGGCGTACATCGCAGCGGGTGTTGTTGGCATGCTCGGCGGAACGTTGGCACAGGTGCATCTGGTGTTGTTCGCCGAACGGGTATTCATGGTCGACGAGTTTCAGTTCGGCATGTTGGTATCGGCCTTTGGCCTCGGAGCCATCACACTCACGCCATGGCTTGCGTCGGTCGGCACGACGCTTCGAAAGTCACGGCTGCTCGTCACTGGAATCGCCATGTACGGCGTCGGCGAGCTGGTGCTGTCGGCAACCGAGATCTATGCGGTGGGGTTGCTCGGTGTCTTCATCGCTGGCGCGGCGCATATGACGATGGCAACGACCACGAATAGCACGGTGCAACTCATGGTGGACGAGTCGATGCGCGGCAGAGTGATGTCGCTTTACCTGGTGGTGTTCACGTTGACGATGCCGCTCGGCGCCGTCATCGAAGGTCCGCTCGCCGATGAGTTCGGCCCTCGGATTGTCGTGGCCACCATGGGAGTACTCCTGCTGCTTTCGGCGGCGGGGCTGGTAGTGAGCGGACGAGCCAAGTCGTTCGATCAGCTCACCATCTAGCGCTTGCCAAGAAGATCGCTAGCCAAGAAGAGGGCTAGCCAAGAAGAGGGCTAGCCAAGAAGATCGCGTACGTGCTGGGTTTCGTTCCAGCTCACCACGGTTCGAAGACCGGCACTGTTGGCCTTGTAACGGGCGATGCCGGTGTAGTCGACCAAGTAGTCGAAGGGCCGCTCTGACCCACTGATAAGGCAGTGAACGGTGGCCATGACCATGCCGTGGCAGAACACCGCCACTCGCTTGCCGCCGTTGTTGGCCACAATGTCGTCAATGGCGCCGGTCATCCGAACCTTCCAGGGTTCCCAACCACCATGGTCGGCGAACATAAAGAACGGGTCGTCCTTCCACTGCTGAAGGAATTCTCCATCGGGTTCGAGCTCCTCAGACGGCACGTAGTTGCCAGAGTGCTCATCGACTTCGCGAATGTCGTCGCGCAGTTCGATGGTCATACCCAGCGCGCCGGCGAGTGGCTTGGCGGTTTGATGGGCTCGAGTCATCGTGCTGGCGATGATGTGATCGATCTGCTCACCCTGCAGGAAGTCCGAGACTCGAACAGCTTGTTGCTGGCCGATTTCGGCGAGGGGCGGGTTGGCCGACGAGTCGTCTCGAATGGGGCGGCCATGACGAATAAATATGAGTTCCACGGGCAGCGAACCTAGCGGCATCTGCAAAACTCAAGAAATGCGAGCGACACGAGAACCTTGGGGCACGAGCTCCGGCCACGCCCACCAGCCGCCCACAGCGATCGAACGTTGCCGGCTCGAGGCCGCGGGCATCGCTATCGAGGTCATCACCTACGGCGCTCACTTGGTTCGAGTCGAGATACCCGACCAGAAGGGAAAGGTTGGCAATGTCGTCCTGAGCTTGCCCGACCTCGAGGCCTATGAAGACGCCGACCGCAATCCGTCGATCGGCGCCATCGTCGGCCGGTTCGGGAACCGTATTGCCGAGGGAACCTTCGAACTCGATGGCGAGCGTTATCAACTCGACTGCAACCTTCCGCCGAATCATCTCCACGGTGGCCAGACCGGTTTTGGACGGTCGGCTTGGGACATCGTGCACTTGGGTTCCGACGGTGATTCGGCCGAACTCACGATGGAGTTTGTGAGCCCCGACGGACACGAGGGCTACCCCGGCGAGGTTACGGCGCAGGCCACGTACCGCATCGAACCGCATCGGCTCACTATGAGCTACTCGGCAACCACCACCAAGGCCACGCCAATCAACCTCACCAATCACGCCTACTGGAACCTTGCTGGTGTCGAGAGTCCTGGGACGGGCACGGCGTTGACGGTCGAGGGGCACATCCTGCAGGTGATGGCCGACCGGTTTGTGGTGGTCGATCGCACGGCAATCCCCACGGGTGAACTCGCCGACGTCACCGATACCACCATGGATTTGCGCATACCGACGCAGCTATCGATTCCTATCGAAGGCCAGAGCGGGTTCGATCATTGTTGGGTCCTCGACGGCGATATCACGCAGCCGTTTGCTTCGGTCTCGGAGGCCAGCACCGGACGTTCGATGCTGGTGAGCACCGACCAGCCCGGTGTGCAGGTGTACACCGGCAACTTCCTCGGCGGGGAGTTCGTCACCCACGGAGCGCTTTGTTTAGAGGCCCAGAGCTTTCCCGATGGTCCCAACCAGCCGACGTTTCCGTCGACGATTCTGCGGCCGGGGGAGACCTATACCTCCACAACAATTCACGACTTTTCCTAGCGCACCATTAAGGTCTCGATATGGTTGAACTCGATTATCTGCCCTTCGACGCCGACAACCACTACTACGAAGGCCTCGACGCTTTCACTCGTCACGTCGACCCCAAGATGCAAGCCCGATGTGTGCAGTGGTGCGATATCGGTGGTCGCAAACACCACGTGGTGGGCGGTGTTGTGAGCCATGCGGTGAAGAACCCGACCTGGGATCCGATCGCGAAGCCCGGCGCCCTTCATGACTTCTTTCGGGGGAACCCCGACGGGCGCTCGCCACTCGAAATGCTGGCCGAACGAGAGCCGCTACCCGCTGAGTACATCAACAAGGACGCTCGGGTCGCAAAGCTTCAGGAGCAAGGTTTGACCGGCGTGTGGCTCTTCCCAACGCTGGGCGTGCTGTACGAAGAACTCCTGCACACCGACATCGGCGCCTGCAACACACTGTTCACCGCCTTCAACACCTGGCTCGAAGAGGACTGGGGCTGCAACTACCAGGACAAGATCTTCGCTGCCCCCTATATGGCGCTCGGCGATGTCGATCATGCGGTTGCCGAACTTCAGACCGCGCTCGACCGCGGTGCCCGTGTGGTGTGCATGCGTCCGGCACCGGTGTTTACCGCTAGCGGTTTCAAATCTCCCGGCGACCCGATGTTCGACCCGTTCTGGTCGCTCGCCAACGAAGCAGGGGTCACCGTCGTGATCCATGCCGGCGACAGCGGCTACAAGACCAACGGTTACGCTGCCGACGGCTTTGGCGCCGATATCGGGTCGAGTGGTGCGTGGAAACCAACCATCAAGGCCTTCAACATCGAGCGAGCCGCTTTCGACTGGCTCATCACCATGTCGTTCGAGCGCATGTACGAACGGTTCCCCAACCTTCGCGTGGCCTCGGTCGAGAACGGCTCTGATTTCCTCGGGACGCTGTTCCGCAAGCTCGACCAGACCGCACGCAAATACCCCGGTTACTTCAAGGTCGATCCGGTCGAAAGCTACAAAGAGCATGTGTGGATGAACCCCTTCTGGGAAGACGACGTGCATGAGATCGTCGACCTCATGGGCGCCGACCGGGTGATCTTCGGCTCGGACTGGCCCCATATCGAGGGCATGCCCCAACCGCTCGATTACCTGGTCGAACTCAAAGAGTTCGACCAGGCCGATCAACGCAAAATCGTTCTTGAGAACGTCACCGAGCTCAATAATCTGCGTCCCGCCTGACGCTTACGCTTGGCCGTCGGCCACGGCAGGTGCATCAGCTTTCAGAACACCGTGCCAGAGGCCGAGCAGGATAGCGATGCATCCGCCTACCAGGGCGATGCTGCCGCCGGCCCAGAACTTGAGTGCGAACGACAGCAGGCTGGCTGCGGCGAACAGTGATGGCATGCCGCCCTTCCAAGGAGTGCGTGGTGCAAGCAGGGCTGTCTGTTCGACCTTGGCAACCTTGGCGACGATGCCGACCAAGATGATGGTAGCGATGGCGAACATTGGAAGCTTCTGCATCCACCAGGCAAAGGTGCCGACATCCGCGGTAGGCAGAATGTCGAAGGCCAACATGATGGCGCAGGCGGCAATGGCTGCCGTCATGTGCCAGAGGTAGACCGACATGGCGATGGCGTTGGCGCCAACCACTGCCGACCATGCCTTCTTGTTGTTGGCCTTATCGGAGGAGAGGAAGTTCGAGATGGCAGGGGCGAAACACAGTGCCGTTGCGCTGTAGGCGCCACCGAAGAGCAGCAGTGCTAGCGATGGTGGGTGCGTTGGTGAGTTTTCAAGACCGGGGAAGTGCACCATGGCGGTTGGCCATGGGCCGAGGGTGACGGCGGCGATAGCGGCGGTCCAAAGCGTTGCAGCAACCGCAGCGAGCTTGCCGCCGGTTGGGAGCAATCCATCTCGCCATGCGAAACCAGCGACCTGGAAGAGCAGCCAGCCGAGGACCCAGTTGAGGTGCGCAAGGTGGTGGAGGACAGGAATGTCGGTGAAGCGAAGAGCCTCGAGGATGCCGAAGACCGACAGCCCTGTGACAGCGAATAGTGCCGGGTTCTTGCGGAAGCGGGGAAGTACAAACGGCGCAAGTGCTGTGTCGATGGTGTAATTGCTGAGGAACCAGAGCGGAATGGCTGCGGCGGTCGCCCCGGCAGCGATGATGGCGCCCATGCCAGTGGTGTAGCCGGCCACGATTAGCACAGCCCATGTGGTGGCCAGGGTGATGGCGGGGGCAACCATGCGGCGAAGTCGAGCAACGATCCAGTCCTGCGGGCGAGCATCTGGCTTGAGGTTGTCGCCGGTACCGAAGTGGCTATCGAGCGACATGGCCGATGAGAAGCCACCGACGACGAAGAAGAGCGGCATGACCTGAAAGAGCCACGTGATCCAGCTCATCGACGGTGCATATTCGAGGGCGTTGCCGGCAGTGAGTTCGCCGTCGGCGTCAAGGCCGACCGAAATGGCTGCCCAATGGCCAAGGGCGACCGCAAGCATGGCGACTGCCCGGTAGAAGTCGACGGCCCGGTTTCGGTCCGACTTGGCCGCACCGGCCATGTCGCTCAGCTTTGGAGTCAGGGCCGGGGCCGATGTTTGGGAGACCGCGAGGGTTGCTGTTTTGCTCATGTACTCATTGAGCCATTTCGACGCCCCTTCGTCTGCTGGGGAAACCCCCCAAAACCCCCTAGGGGGTCCCCAACAGCGGGGTCTAAGGGTCCCCAACAGTGGGGCCTGCAGCTATCCCGGCGATGAAGGCCCGAAGTAGGCCGACTAACCTACGCGTGCTAGTTATTGCGCCGCTGTCGGTTCTGAGTCACAATGGCTGTTAATGCATTTTGTTGCTTTTCAGTCCCGCCGTAAGCTGTAACTTTTGCAGAAATCCCCCCCCAACCAGTTCTCCAAAGAACTGAAGATAGTGAAACCGCCTTCATGACAACTACCGATCAGAGTCTCCTGCCCGGCAGGACATGCTGTTCTTTGCCCGACCTGCCTCACCCAGGTGGGCTTTGCCCCGATACTGACGCTGACGATGTGCCGCGCCTTCGGCCGATCAACGTCGAGCCGCTCGAGCGAAGCACGATGTTCGGTGTCGAGGTAACGGCAATCACGAGCCCTGACATGCTCAGCCTCATCAACAAGCACGTGACGTCGCGGCTTCCGCTCACGATCTTTCATCAGAATCTTCACAGCGCTTACCTCCAGCAGCGTCATGAGGCCGTGCGGACCGCCTACACGTCGGCTGATGTGGCCTACATCGACGGCATGCCCTTTGTGGTGCAGGGACGATTGTTGGGCGGCTCGGTTGATCGCAGCCACCGCAACACCTACCTCGACTGGTACGACCGCCTGCTCACGACCGCCCAAGAAGAGGGCTGGCGGGTGTTCTTCCTCGGAGGTACCCCCGAAGCACTTGAGCTTGGATGTAAAGCGCTTCGTGAGCGGTTCCCTAATCTCGAACTCGAAGGCCACGATGGTTTCTTCGATGCGTCGCCAAACTCCGCCGAGACACGCAGCGTTATCGCCCAGATCAACACCTACGGAGCCGACATCGTGCTCGTAGGTATGGGTATGCCTCGCCAAGAACTCTGGCTTGCGGCCAATCGTCGCCACCTACGTGTTCCGGTCACCGTTACCGTCGGCGCCGGTATGGACTACGTCGCCGGTCTCATTCCTACCCCTCCTCGTTGGATGGGCAAGTACGGGGTCGAATGGATGCACCGTTTGGTTTCTGAGCCTCGGCGCCTCTGGCGTCGCTACCTCGTCGAGCCGGTGTACTTGCTTCCGGTTTGGGTACGAGAGATTGCGGGAAGTCGCAACCCCCTGCGCAAGCAGAACCCCGCCGATGCGGTGCCGAACTTACGAGCCGTCGACCGGGATTAATCCCACCAGCCAGAGTCTTGGCGGTCGGTGGTTCCGGCAAACTTGCCGAGGGCTCCAGCGCCCAGATACGCACCGGCTGACATCGCGCCCTTGTCGAGGCGGACTGCGCCAAACAGGATGCGGCCTGCTGCTTCAGCGAGGCGGCCGAGGCTCTTTGCAAGCTCAGGCCACGGCTGGCTTCCCGACGAGAGCCGAAGCGCCCGGGAGTAGTTGCGATACGCGTTGTATTGGCGGCGCATGACCCAACGAAACTCCGTGCGTTCTTCAGGAACCTCGGTGGTGGCGATAGCTTCGTCGCACCACACCATCTGGTGGCCTTCCTTGGCGAGCTGAAAACCGAGGAAGACATCTTCGCCGCCGGTTGCATTGAATCGCAGGTCAAAGGGGGTCTCGCCTGCTTCGGCGACGTCACGAAGTGCAGATGCTGAGACCAGCAGGTTTCCGACGCCGAATCGTTTCACGGTAGATCCGGTCGGAAACGACTCGGCGCAATGTAGCCCAGCGTCGATGTACCAGGAAGGCGGCTCGAACGAGAACCGCTCTGGCACCGGTCCGGCGACCGACGAGGCGCCCACCCGTTCGGCCGTGTCGAGGAGCAGTCCGAGCCAGTTGGTGACGGGCCGCTCGTCGTCGTCGATAAACGCCATCCAGTCGGCGTCTAGCTCATGTGCAAGCTCGACCGCAGCGTTGCGGGCGTGGACGACACCTCGCTCGGGCACGGCGATGTAGTGCAACTCGTAGGGATATGAGGCTGCGGTGTTTTGTAGAGCCTCGACGGTTGTTCGGGCGGTCTCGCCCGGATCGTTGTCGGCGATCACAATCGCCACCGACGTGGGGGTGACCTGGGTGAAGTTCTGTATGGCGAGATCATCGAGCAGCAGTTTGAGCTGCTCGGGTCGCTGATACGTAGCGATGCAGACGGCGACTCTCATGGTATTCATGAGACTACGCAGCGGCTGACTGCCGCGAAGTTTCGTCACGGGTCCACGTGCGAGTGCCATAGCGGCGCTTCCATTGCGCTCCTACCTGAATCACAACACGCAACGGTGTGTACAGGGCGACCCCTGCCCAGTTCCTGGGGTCGCGGAGTAGCTTGCGAATCCACGTTTTGTCGAGCGAGTCGAGCGATTTGGCCTCGCCGTTTTCTTCGAGCCATTCAAAGAACTCGATGACGCCGACTTGTTGGCGCATTTGCACCTTCACCAGGTCTCGGAGGTTTTGAGGAAAGAGCGGACGGAACGTGGCGTTTGACGCCGTCGCTCGCCGGTTGCGGGGGAATCGCTGGATTGGCAACAGATCTTCAGCAAAGAGATCGTCGAACGTCGGAATCTGCTGATGTCCGACCGCCGAGATCGCGTACAGGCCGGTGCCCACATGGCCTTCGGTAAAGTAGTCGGCCTTGGCCCACGTCTCGAGGTAAAGCCGAGCGGGGAGTGTGCTCTGCGAGGTATCGAACACGATCTTCGGCGCAGCGGCCAAGGCATCGGTTCGTTTCATCGTCTCGACGATTTCGGTCATCGCGCCAGGGCTAACGACCACGTCGGCATCGACGTAGATTCGGACGACATCGGGGGTCGCTGCCAGGGCCATATTGAGGGCTGCACCCTTGCCTGCAACGGGGCTGTCGAGAACACGAACGGGAGCGCCGTACTCCTCCGCCAACTCGGCCGTGTTGTCGGTGCAACCATTGGTGGCGACGAGGACATCGAGTCGATCGCGGTTTGGGTCATTGAGAACCGCATCGAGGCAGTGTTTGATGGTGCCGGCCTCGTTGTGGGCCGGGATGATGACGACCGCATACGGGGTCGACGGATCCTGAGCCCGGGGTTCGTGTGGCGACGGGTCTTGGAGCGGCGAAGTGCTCATGAGCGGACCGTCTCGTTGGGGTTACTCGCCGATGCGAGTGCTGCGACCATGATCACAAAGGTTAGCGACGGAAGGAACGCCAGCAAGACCGATTCGGTGAAGCTGCCAGCCATAACGAGGACAACTGCGGCGTCTCGCCACTTGTCGGGTCGTTTCCGGGTGCTTCGCCAGTATCCAATAAGGCTCCACAGAACAAAGAAGAGGCCGACAAAGCCCATGGTGAGACTGCTCTGAAGGTATTCGTTGTGGGCGTCTGGCGGGTCCCAGCCGGTACGCACGGTGACGCCCGTATCGCGGTACACCTCGGGGGCGGTGCCGATTCCATAGCCCTGCACAGGCCGGTCGGCGATGACGCGGACGGTTTCTCGCCACAGGTCTGGCCGGCCAGAAAGACCGCTAATCTCGGCAGCGTTTTTGGGCGACCGGCTGAGGTCGGCCCAGGTTTGGCTTTCGAAACCGCCGAAGGCGGCGATGAAGACCAGGATGCCGAACATGGCAACAACAACGACGCCACGAAGAACTCGAGGGGTGAGTACGAAGGCCAAAGCGATGAGCAAGCCGAGAAGCGCCGTTCGGCTCTGTGTCCACACCAGAGCGATAGCGCCGACGGGTAGTCCCAGAATCGGAAGCCAGGGAACGGCTCGTTTGCGTTCGATTGTCGCAATCGACATCAGCACCAGGATCGCCGATGCAACGCCGAGGGTGTTGGGGTGCAGGGCGATTCCCTTGAGTCGTCCGAAGTCGATCGACGCAATGCCGGGGTTGTCAACGACGCCGATGCCCAGAATGTCGGTGGCGATGGCCGTAGTGACAAAGAGTAGGAGGCCGGCTGACACCGCCCGTTCGAAAGCTTCCCAACCAGCACGATCGACCGCCGTCACGAGCCACATCAGCGTGCAGGTAAACGATACGGCAGCAACCAAACTCAACTTGGGTTCGATGGACCATGGGATGGTGAGCACGCTCCACGTAAGGGCGAGCGTAAGCCCCACGATGGGGTGGCGGCCCATGCGTTCGAAGGCTTTGCCCGGATCGTTGATGAGGAACAGGAGCGGCCCGCCGGCCATCACCATACGTAGCGCCCAGCCGCGGGAGCTATAGCCGTCCTCGCTGCCGAGGCCGAGGACAGAGCCAAAATCGAGCGGCACAAGCAGGACCGTGAACACCACAGCCAACATGAGTGGCGTCGGGATGATCGACCGGATATCGCTGGGAAGCCAGCGCAGTTTGTAAAGCGAGTCGGGTTCGGCGGAGCGCTGGGGAGCTTCGGTGGTCATCGGCAAGCGATCAAGCCACGACGACGACGCCGAGTACTTCGATGCCGAGGGCTCGAAGTCGCGAAGCGGCAGCGTGCGCCTTCTTCACCGAGACCTTGCCCTTGTCGGCCAGCAGGATTACCGCATCAACCATGTCGAGATAACCGGCGGACTTCACGTCGTCGAGGTCGCCGCAGGCCACAACCCAGGGAGCGCCAGGGGTACCTGGTGCGATCTGGAGCCAGTGGTTTCTCGTGTGCTCGTCCATGCGTTGGGCGGCCAGAGTGTTGAGCGACTTCGCTGCTCCCTGGTCGGCCCCGCAGTCGGCGAGACTCAGGGCGCCAATGCGTGACTCGTTTGCTCGGCGGTCGATGGCGATGGCGGCAGGCATGAGGTCGGTCGTACTCGTGGCCGGTGTGGTCTCGGCGAGCAGTGGCGCACCAAGGTGAGCGCCGAGTCGGTCTCCATCGCGGACTCGAGCCTGGTCACGGAAGAACACCATGATTAACGCTGAGCCCATCATGGCGCCCAAGAGGAAACCGAGAATGCCGTTACGCATCGGCTTTGGGCGGGACGCGTCAGTTGGGGTGAGGGACTCCCAGGCAACCTCGAGGTTGGCCCGGCGGTAGTCGAGGTCGAGTTCGAGATTATCGATCTCGCGCTGGTACTGGTTGCGTTGGTCTTGGCGGGCGTTGCGATCGCGGGATACCTCATCGAGGCGGCTTTGGAGCACCCGGCGTTCAGCATCGGTGGCGGCGGTCTGCTGCTCGATGAGGCTGGCCTTTTCCGCATCGAGTTCGACCATTTCGCTGCTGAGTCGGTCGATGAGCAGGACGATTCCGGTTCGGGCCTCATCGATTTGTCCGGCTCGCTTGGCGTCGTCGTTCTCGGCTGCCAGACGTAGGAGTTCGTCGGTGACCTTTGCGGCACCGTCGGCGGTCGTGGCGCTGACGTTGACGTCGATGCCCTTGGAGTCAGGCGGAAGGTCGACCCGAATGTTGAGGATCTCGGTGCCGAGATCGTCGGCAAACCGGTTGATCTCGGCGATGGTTTCGTCGCTTCGCAGGAAGGTGTCGGCGGCGAATCGTTTCCCGTCGATGTCGTAGTAGTCGACCTGGGTGCTGAGCTCGAGGCGTCCGTTGGCATCGAATTGACGAGTTTGCAGGCTCGAAATGACAAAGGTGAGTGCACCAACGGCGAGAGCCGCGCCGAGAACTAGGGGTAGATAGCGCGCGAGAACTGAGAGAGTCTCAGGCACCGTCATCTCAGACGGCTGTTCGGTGTCGAGCATTGGGGGAATGCCTCGGCTTTCGTGGAATGTAGTACCAGTACACCAAAGATACCGAAAGGTAACAATGGGTCGTGCGGCCTATGTGGGCCGCTCTACTTTCCGAGAGTACCGCGATATATACCCTCAAGTCGGTGCAGCGCAGCGACTGGGGTGAAATGTTGCTCGTAGTAGTAGCGAGCGTTCTGCTGCGCCTGTTCGCCAGTTGTGCCAGTTGTGCCAGGAGCGCCGTCGGCGCCGCCTTTGCCGGCGAAGAACGCCCGGGTGGCGTCCGCCAGCGAAGCTGGCGAACCGGTGATGAACGACGCTCCGCAGCGGGCGTCGTCGAGGAGCGCGGTGAAGTTGCCGATATCGGAGTACAGCACCGGGGTACTTGTGGCGAGTGCTTCGATAAGGGTGATGGGGAGACCCTCGGGCCATTCGGATGGAAAGATCAGCGCCTCGGCCCGCTGAAGGTGTCCCACCACATCGGGGTTGGCGATCTCGCCGAGGAAGGTCACAGTGTCGGGTGCGTTGGCTTCGAGACGGGCTCGTTCATCCCCGCCGCCGATGATCCGCAATGGCGGGGCGTCAGGGCCAAGCAGTCGCCAGGCCTCGACCATCGTTTCGATTCCCTTTTCGGGCACGAGTCGTCCAACAAAGACTGCCCCGGACCGGGCTGGGCTTGAGTTTCCTGCACCAACAGGGTCGGGGATGAAGTTGGGGTGCACGGTGACGTGATCGGCGGGAATCCCGTCGCGTACCAGGAGGTCCTTCATGTACGGGGTGAGTGCAAGATGTTGATCGATCGCCGACGAGTAGGTGCCGCTGCGGTGGTGCAGCACCGAGCTGGCGGCGAGAGCTGCCGATGCGGGGAGCGAGTCGTGATAGCAGCGATGCCGAACGGCGGCCATCGGCAATGCGGCGCCGACGCAGTCGTGACACGGGGCGCCGTCGCGCTGGAGGGTTCCCACAATGCAGGGGATTCGGAAGGAGTGTGAGGTCATCACCACGGGAACTCCAGCTCGTTTCGCCGCCCGGACAACACTTGGGCTCATGAACGGAAACGGGGTGTGGAGGTGGACGATGTCGGTGCCCTGCTCGGCAATGAGCCGTTTGACGGCTCGATTTGCCTCCGGGTTCCAGATCACCGACGTGAGTTGTTTGTGCTTGGGGCCTGCCAACATCTCGCTGGACTCGATGAAGAAGGTCTCGACCTGGTGTCCGGCCTCGGTGAGCAGCTTGTTTTCGCGCTCGATAACCAGATTGGCTCCACCAAAGGTCTGATGGGCATTGTGGAGTTGCAGGATCTTCATGGGTTTCGTACCAGTTCGCGATCAGGAGCCATTTGTCCCCATTGCTTTGGTGGGGGAGCCAATCGGGCCACGATGCTGAGGGCAAAGAGCACACTTCCGCACCAGCCGATCCACCGGGCCAACGACTGGACATTGAGGCCGAGTTCAAGAACCTGGAACACGATGCCGACGGCGAGGGCGTGGGCCAGAGGGTTCTTTCGGAGATCGCCAAGGGCCTGGCTTGCGGCGGCATAACAAACGCCAGAGAGGATGCCACCAAGCACGATGCCGAACCATCCAAAGGACAACCACCACTCGCCGACCGCGCCCACGGGCCAACCGTTCTTGACTTCGGGTTCGTAGAGCTGACGGAACGCGGCGCCCGGAGCGATGTTGGTGGGTTTATCGGCCCAGACGGCCCGAGGAACGACGCCGCCGGTGCCGTTGATGAACAACTCGGACCCGGAGAACCCAAAGACCTCGGGTGTGTCGCGGACGGCGAGTACGTACGAGTCATACACCGTGGCATTCATGGCCACACTGACGCTGCGAAGTGGGCTTGCTTCGGCGATTGCATCGGAGGTGCGGCCCTGAAGCACATGGTCTCGGGCGACACGAAGGCCGAGGGCGGAGCCAATAACCATCACGCCAATCAGCGCAATCCCGGCCCATCGACGGAGGTCGCGGCCTTGGTTTCCGCTGCTGGAGGCGGTGCGTCGGTCGCCGACGGCGGTAAAAACCGGCTCCAACATGAGGCCAGCGAGATAGATCACGACAACCCGGCGTGAGCCCCAGGCGAAGACATAGAGCGAGTTGAGGAGGCCGAGTGCAAGGAACGGCATTCGAAGGACCAGGCGGTGGCCTTCGCGTTTTCCTGCAAGTGCCGCGGCGAGAGAAAGCACCATCGCAGCAACTGGTCCGAACTGCAGGAGGTAGAGCCCAGCGACGGCCTTTTCTGACTTGGCTGCCTCGATTGCTGCGATTGGGCTGCCGACCTTTGCCACGATGACGCCGAAGCACATCGTTGCGCCGATCGATGCATAGATGGCGAGCCGGCGAAGTTGTACGAAGTCATAGCGTCGTTTCGGGAGGCCGGCGGCCCCCGGACGGACGGCTACATTCTGGAAGGCCACAAACGACAGCATTGCTAAAACCGACCAGACGGCGAGCCGAATGTTTGCGGCATCGACGCCCCGTGGATCGATTGCCAGGGGGTCGAGGGCGCTCGAGTCGAGGCCGAGCGTGAGCATCACCGAACGCATCCAGTAGAACACCGCGTACGAGCCGCAGATGGTCACCAAGAATGGGCGATGCCGGTTTTCGACAAACTTGAACGCGACGAACATTGGCAGAATCGCCAACAGATTGATGATGATGGCAACGAGCCCGGCCTCGCTAGTGAAGGCCATCATAGACGCCAATCATGAGAGTCTTCATGAGAGAGCCAACCGGAGGTGGGTTTCGATTCCGAGGTGGTGTCGAGCCAGCCACCACAGCGAACCGAAGAGGCCGAGGGTTGTTGCGGCAACGGCAAGCGCAAGCCCTTCAATACCAAACGCAGTAGCTCCACCCGCTGCGAGGACCGGAAGCGATGCGGCGGCGATGAGGTTGGCACGGGTGACGATGCGCTCGTGACCGCTCATCGATAGTGCCTGACCACAGAGGCCAGTGAGAGCGTTGAAGATCTGTCCACCTACGAGGATGACCAGGGCCAAGGCGGCGGTGTCGTAGCCATCAGGGAAGACGAGTTGGAGAAGTTGGCGGGGTACGGCCAACAAGATGAGCCCGGCGACGATTGCTGGCGGCGCGGCCCGCTGCACAGCCCGGGTGGCGATCCGTTGGAGATCTTCGGCTGAACCCGTGGCGGCGGTGCGAGCGAGGGGAGCGACAAATGCCAGCTGAGCCGCCTGGAGCGGCAATGCCACAACCATGAGGAACTGGCGGGCTGCGGCGTAGAACGCCAGAGGCTTCGTGTCGAGCAGCAAGGCTCCAACCCACAGGTCGGCCGATTGCAAAATGAGTCCGGTGAGCTGGGTAATGCCAAAGGGCGCAGCGTCTCGAAGCGAAGAGGTCTGACCGGTCGAGCTGATGCCCGTGCTTCGGAGGAGTTTCACGAGCAACGGGACCGCAACGATCATGCTGACGAGCGCCAAGAGACCGAGGACTGCGCCTGGTGTCGATGGTCGGAGAGCGATGAGCGTGATGACCCAGAGCCACACGGGGAGCGCTCCGCCATAGCGACCAAAGGTCACCTCGGGAATCCAGCCACCTCGGTTGGCTCGGAACCCGTCGCTTTCGAAGTACAGCGCCGAGCCAGCAATCGAAGCTGCGGCGGTCGAGGCCAGGACCAGCAGCGACCATTCATCCAAGATGATGCCCACGGCGAGCGTTGTTATCAGCGCTGCGAGAAATGCTGTCTTTGTTGCGCTTCGAAGGGCAGCCCCGACAATTTCTGCGCTTCTGCTCGACGGAACCTCAACGGAGGCGAGGTCGCGGAGTAACACCCGGTTCGAGCCGAAGACGCCGCCGATCGATCCGGTTGCGATAAGCGAGAGCGCGACCATTGTTCTGGCGAACGCATCCTCGGTGAGGGTGGTCGTGAGCCATATCGCTGACAGCGCGATGCCAGCGGCGAGTCCGACGCGGCCGAGACCGGCGCGAACAATGGGAGTAGCGAGAAGTTTGGCTAGTCGAGCCATGCCGGACTCATCGGACCAAGCATGTCGCGCAAGCGCTCCATGTCTTGGCCGAGTTCGCCCTTGAGTCGGCTACGTTCAGATTCGCTCGCCGTCGCAGAGCGAAGGTTGAGCGATCGAAGTCGTTCCCTGAGTTCAAAGGGAACAGCGGCCTTGACTGCGCGTTGCAGCCAGCCCACCTTGCGGCAGGTCGTCAAGAGCTGTTGCATACCGGAGCTACGAAGCTCCCCGGAAGAATTCACTGCCCTTGTATCGGCCGTTTCGGCTTCAGTATTGAGGGCTGGATCAAGACCCAGCCAAGTAATCAGTTCGTCGCAGACCGTTGCACTGTCGTTGGTGAGGCGGTCGTAGTCGACGACGGTGAGCTGGTCACCGAATTTCTCGACCCATGGCGCCAGTTGCTCGGCGTAGCGGCTCATCGAGGAGTAGTGCCACAGATGGTGCCAACCATCACCGATTCGGCCGTACTCAACGTCGAGTGCTTCGGTGAAGGTGGCGCTTGTTTCGTAGCCGCGGTTTTGGAGGTATTTGAACGCGGAGTAGGCACGGTCGATCGGGTCTCGGAGGACGACGATGACCTTTACGTCATCGCCGAGGTACTCGTCGATCTGGCTCAGGGTTTCTTCGCCGTAGTAGAGCATCGACACGGATGCGTCGATACGTACTTTGGCTCGCTGAGCTGGGAGAAAGGTCGATTCCCAGGCGGTCAGCGAATGTTGAATCTGGCGGTTGATTGTGGTGTCGTCACCGGGTCCGCTGAAGCCTTCGCTGCGGCGTCCGAGCGAAAGGAAGTGAGTTTCCTTGGGGTTCGAGGCTGCGATGTCTGGGTGATGGGTGAGTTGATTGACCAAGAAGGTCGATCCGGCTCGGGCGGCACCGATGATCAGCACGTTTGGTCGGCTGGTCGACGTCGGGTTCTTGGTTTTTGGCGGTGTGAGAAGGGGAGTGGGGGTCATCAGATGAGATCCTGGTAGAGGTGGTCGAGGCGGTCGGCCATTGTTGTGGGGGAAAAGAGATAGTTTGCTCGTTCGCGTCCAGCGTTTCCTTCGCTTTTGCGGAGCAGTGGGCGTTCGATGCGGCGGCAGGCCTCGCGAATGAGGAGCTCATAGGCGCCCTTGGGTACGACGGCACCAGCGTGGTCAAAGTCGCCATCGAGGATTGCTCGACGCATGCCAGTGACATCGAAGGCAACGACAGGGCGCCCAGCGGCGAGGGCCTCGCCAACAGCGATGCTCTGGCCTTCCCAGTGCGACGGTTGCACCACAACATCAGCGGCGGCGAGCCATGGTCCTGGGTCGGTCCGGCCGGTATGAATGATCGAGTCGGGCAGGGTGTCGGGAAGGTCAAAGCCATCCTGAGCTGGTCCAACGAGGGCCAGCGTGATGTTGCCGCCGGTGTGTTCTTCCCACAGCTCGATGAGTTCGCGTTGACCCTTTTGAGCGCAGAGGCGGCCAATACAGACGGCGATTGGGCCACGTACGCCGAGTTGGCGACGGGCGGAGTCTTTGTTTGGGAGGCTGGCGAATCGATTGAGGTCGACCGGTACGCCAACTTCGTGGAACCAGGCATCGATGTCGGCGTCGACGCCGTGCTGGCTTTCCTCGTCGTTGACGGTGACGATAGCGCCGGTCTTTGGTGCCAGGGAGCGTTCGATGGATGCGCCGATGACTTGGCTTCCGCGGCTGTCCATTTGGTGGACCCAGCCATGTGGGTGAAACACGGTTGGAACCGGCAGCTTCGCTGTTCGGCCGGCGATTCCGGCGAAGAAGGAATGCAGGTGCACGACGTCGTATTCAGCGGCGAGTGCTCGGAGCGCTCGGCCTGAACGTTGCAACGACAGCGGGTTGTTGCGGCCTATGGCGAGATGGTGATGGGTGGTGTCGGCAGAGAGGTCTTCGAGGCCAGCGATACCAACCTGGTGGCCGCGCTCAACCTGGGCATTTGCGACGAGGCGAACCCATTCGGGTACGCCGCCGTCGGTGGGTTCGAGTGCATGAAGGATGCGCCGGCCGGCCGCTGGGGCATTCTGCGTTTCGAGTGATTCGAGGACCGAGCGATGCTCGAGGACTGCAGTCATTAGTACGCTCCCGAGGTGCTCGGACGGAGTACGACCAACACGGTCTTGAGCATGATCAAAAGGTCGCCGAGCAGGGTGTGGCTGGCGCTGTAGATGAAGTCGAGTTGGGCTCGTTCTTCATAAGAGATGTCGTTCCGGCCCGACACCTGCCAGGCGCCGGTGAGTCCGGGGCGAACCGTCTGGACCTGGTCGAGCCAGAGCCCATAGCGCAGCGACTCGTCATGGGGAACCGGTCGTGGTCCAACGAGGCTCATGTCGCCGCGGAGCACATTGAAGAGCTGGGGAAGTTCGTCGAGGCTGGTGCGTCGCAGGATGTTGCCGATCGGTGTGATTCGAGGATCGTCCTTGAGCTTTGCGGTGAGGTGAAACTCTTTGCGCTTTGATGCGTCGTCGGCGAGAACCTCGTCGAGAAGGGCATCGGCTCCCGTGTACATCGAGCGAAACTTGAAGCAACGGAAGGCTTTGCCGTCGCGCCCAAGACGTACACCTGAGTAGAGGATTGGGCCGGGCGATCCGAGCCGTACCATCAGCGCGACAATGGCCACGACCGGTAGCGCAACGATCAAAATGAGCAGCGTCACCACGATGTCGAATGGCCGCTTGTACAACGGGCGCCGAGTGACGAGCGGTGGCTTGGGTGTCGATACGGGTTCGCCCCAGGTGAGGTCGATGCGGACCTCGGGGGTATGAACCGGACCCGGGGCGGGGGTGCTGCGGTCATACAGGTCGGGGTTCGCGAGCGCTGCGGTTCTTCTCTTCGAGAGGGCGGTGCCCATCACGGGGTTTGGTGAATCCACAGACGTCATAGACCCCAAGTTTGGGTGGTGTAGCCGTTGTCCCACCAGTGCCAAATGGGCCACTCACGGTGGTCAATTTGGCACTCACGGTCCGTGGGTGGGTGGCGTACCTTAAAGGCATGGCCGAACAGAACCCCACACTGTCAACCACAAACCCCTCTCCTGTTGCTTCTGCCCCGGTTTCACCGGCAGTAGAGCTGGGGGCGTCGGTTCCCACGGTGAGTGAACTTTCGTCGGTGGTTCGACGCCAGATCGTTCCACTCGCAGTCGTCGTGATCGGCATTGTTGCGTTGGCGGCTCTGTTGACTTCACTCATGACGCCTACCTATGCCGCGACATCGGAGGTTCTGCTTCGGACCGATGCAACGGCTCAGTTGTTTCCACTGGGCGGGGGCGACGACAACGGTCGAATCCGCTCGGTAAGTGCCGAACTTGAGTATGTACGAAGCGACTCGTTCCAGCTTGCCGCCAGCAATGAGCTCAGGGATGAGCTCGGGACTGGCAACGATGGCCTCGAGATGAATGTTGTGGTCGATGTGAGTGCCAAGCAGCTTCCGGCCACCAACCTTCGCGGTGAAGCGACAACGCTGGTATTCGACGCCACCGGGACAACCGCTGAACAGGCCGCCTCGGCTGCCAACATCTATGCGGAAACCTATGTGTCGACCCGGCGCCAGCTTGACCTTGTGGACCACGAGCGACGAGTAAGCCGGACCGAAGCCGACCTGAGCGGCGTCACCGAACGCCTCGAAGAGCTCCAGGAGCCCATCGCCGAGATCGACGGTTTCATCGCATCAAGCCGTGATCTCGAAACAACGATCGCGCTGCTTCAAGAACGAACCCGAGTTGTCGGACAACAGTCCACCGAGCGCACCCGCCTCGACTCAGAGCTCAGTCGCCTCGCTGGTCAGCTTCGTACCCTTCAGGTTGAGGGTGTCGTACTCGAAAGCGAAAACTCTGGTGCTGCGGTAACCGTTGCGGCCGAAGCGCCCCTGGGTCAAGCTTCACCGAACCTCATCCGTAATCTGATCCTTGCAACCATGCTGGGTCTTGTCCTCGGTGTAGCGGTTGCACTGTGGCGTGATCGATCTGACACCAAGCTCCGCGATCCGCTGGAACTCGCTACCACCGGTCATGCACTTCTCGGGGTGCTGCCAGCCTCGGCGGATCGGCCAGACGCAGTACGGTCACTCGCCACGTCGGTCGACTTCGCCGGAAGCGCAACCTCGGCCAAGGTCATTCAGGTTGCTAGCGCCACCGAAGGCGAAGGCTCTGAAGTTGTTGCCGCCGAACTGGCATCGATGTTGGCCCGCTTCGGCCGACGCGTGGTCCTGGTTGACGCTGACCTTCGCGATGCCTCGCTCTCAAATGTTCTGGGACTTCGCCCGGCACTCGGACTTACCGACATGCTCGAAGCGCCAATCGACGCTCTCGAATCCACCGAGATCGACGGCATGTCGTTCCTCGGAGCCGGCACATCGGATCGAGATGCCGCAGAGTTACTGGCCAGCCCGACGCTCGCCCGGCTGTTTGGCCATATGCGCAATCATTTCGATGTGATCATCGTGTCCTCGCCCGCAGTGCTAGGCACCGCGGCGTGTCGCATGGTGGGCCGTGAAGCTGACGGTTTCGTTCTCGTCGCCGCAAAGCAGATGGTGCGGGCCAGCGATGTCTCGAGCGCTTTGCAGCTGGTCATCGGCGACGGCCAACAGGTTCTGGGTTCGGTCTTCAACGAACCCACAAAGCTCAAGCCAGCAACTGCGAAGGCAGGGTCTCGAAAGGCAGGGTCTCCAAAGGCAGGGTCTACAGAGGCAGGGTCTTCCGAATCTGACGCACAAATACCGCAAGCCAGCGCTACGGAACGGATCCTGGCGAAGGGTTAACCCTCAGTTGGGGTCTCGGCAGCCTCGACCGCTTCGCCGAGTCCGCCTGCTGCAGCTAATGCCTTTGCAAGGTTCACGGACCGTTCGTACACCATAGAGAAATGGTGCTCGGCGGCTGCTTCGCTACCTGGAATGGGAGGCTGGCCGAGCGAGCGAAGGATGGCCGTAGTGTCTTCGATGTCAACCTCGTAGCCGCGAGGCTCGGGGAGTGACTCGTTGTCGCCCCAGAAGTCGGCCGCATCAAACTTGGGCGCTTTCGGCTTGCCCTTTGGACGGCCGCTTCCACCCTTGCTGTTGCTACCGCTCTTGTTATTGCCGCCGCTCTTGTTGTTCTTGTTCGAACCGCTGCCGTTGTTCCGGTTGCGGTTGGCCTTCGGCGACTTGGCCGCGTCGATCTTGTTGCCGTCGTCAGAGGCATTGCCGCCTCCACCGCGTTTACGTCGTCGTCGTGAACTCATACGGTCACCTGGTTTACTGAATCGGTGTTTGCTGAATCGGTGTTTGCTGAATCGGTGTCTACTGAGTCGGTGTGATCGTCTTCAAAGAGTTCATCGTCTTCGTCCGTTTGAAGAAGTGCACTCGTATCCAGACCAAGTGCACGCTGCAATTGGTCAGCATCAAGATCGCCGATCGAACTCGATTTCGGCAGGACCATATCGGCGATCTGGCGCTTGCCGGCTACGACCTCTTCCACTCGCTCATCGACGGTGCCCGGGCATACAAGACGGTGGCAGATGACGGTGTTCTTCTGGCCGATTCGCCACACCCGGTCGCGAGCCTGGTCTTCCACCGCTGGGTTCCACCAGCGGTCGTACAGCACCACGTGGCTCGCAGCGGTGAGGTTGAGACCGGTGCCGCCGGCCTTGAGCGAAAGCACCATGGCGCCGGCGCCGGTTCCGGCCTGGAATTCTTCGACCATCCGGTCGCGTTCGGTCCGCGAAAGCCCACCGTGGTAGCAGGGGATGTTCTTTCCGGTGCGATCCGTGAGGTACGTGGCCAGCTTCTCGCCCCACGAGGCGAAGTGGGTGAAGATAAGGATGCGTTCGTCGGCACCGAACACCACATCGATGATCTCGTTAAGGCGGGCGAGCTTGCCCGACCGGCCTTCGAGATCTTCGCCGTCATCTTCGTAGTTCACCGGGTGGTTACAGATCTGTTTCAGCGCCGTGATAGCGGTGAGCACCGCACCCTTGCGTTGTGATGTTCCGGCGTCGGCTTCGGCGGTAGCTGTCGCCAAGTCGTCGAGCACTGCTTGGTACAGGCCGATCTGCTCGGGGGTCATCGCACAGTGGTCGAGCTCGTCGATCCGGTCGGGAAGCTCGGCGGCAATTGCTGGTTCGGCCTTGGTGCGGCGGAAGACGAGGAGACCATTGAGCGCACGAAGTGCTTCTTCAGCGCCTTCCTTGCCTTTGGTATCGGGAGTCATGTTGGCGATGAAAGGAGCGCGCGCCCCGACCAAGCCGGGGTTGGCCCAGTCGAGGATGGCCCATAGGTCGCCGAGTCCGTTTTCGATGGGAGTTCCGGTGAGGGCGATCTTGGTGCGGGCATCGAGCCGGCGAAGCTGTTGCGCAGTATCGCTGGTGGGGTTCTTGATGGCCTGTGCCTCGTCGAGCACAACCTTGCCGAATTCGACGTCTTCGAAATCGTCCATGTCACGAACAGCGGTGCCGTAGGTGGTGATGATGAGGTCGTATTCGTCGCAGACGTCGAGGAGTTCGTCGCCACTAGCCCGGTTAGCTCCGTGATGGACGAGTACCGAAACGCCCGGAACAAACTTCTTCGCCTCGGACGCCCAGTTGCCGACGACTGCGGGAGGAGCAATGACCAGTGTCGGGCCATGTTCGGGATTCGCCGCAGCGATGTTGGCCAACATCGTGGGGGTCTTTCCGAGGCCCATGTCGAGCGCCAAAATGCCGCCGAGGCCAGCATCGGAGATGAACCCAAGCCAAGCAAGGGCATCGGCTTGGTAGCTCCGAAGCTCTCCTTCGAACCCAGGCGGTTGTGTCGGCGGTTCCTTTGGCAGGTTGGCCATGCTTCGCATGAGTTCGGCCGCCCAGCCGTCGCCGGCCACAGCAATGCCGCCGAGCATTGAGCCACCCTCGAGACCAAGGGCATGGCGCAACATGTCGGCGCCACTGAGCTGGTTCTGATCGGCCCGCTGAAGCAGTGCTTCGGCGGCCGCAGCCAGATCGACCTTGTCGAGCTCGATCCACTTGCCCCGCGACTTCACCAGCGGGCGCTTTTCCATAGCCAACCGGTTGATGTCCTCGGCGGTCAGTTCGACATCGCCGAACACCGCCGACCAGCGAACATTGGCCAATTGTTGCGCTCCGACGACCGTGCCGTCGGATTCGCTCGTGAGCCGCAGTTGCGGTGTGGGCTTCTTTCGAGAGAGCGCAGGAACACGAACTTCGAAGCCCGACGCGGTGAGGGTTTCGCCGCCATCGGTCATCAGGCGCCATGCTTCGTCCTGGGAGAGAATGACTTCGCCACGACGTTGGCCTCCGCCACGCAGCAGCTCGGGGAAGAGGCGCTCGACCCGCGACAGCTGGTCGTTAAGTGCCTTTGCCCGAGACTTCGAAGAGGTAACCAGAGCGGACTCGACTGGCTCGACATCGCCATCATCGGTCGGGGCCAGCACGGCCGCATGCCAGGCATTGCTTTCGTCGGGCGGATCGAGCTGGATGATGAGACGGTCGCCGCCGACACCCACCACATGCTGGGCCCAACGGTTGAGTTTGCGAGCCAGATCGCCACCAGCCTGCGACGGCAGCTGGAACGTGCTTCCGTCGAGGTGGGCAAGCATTGTTTCGCCGGCGTCGTGAAGACTCACCGGCTCGGGTGGCGCTGCTGGAGCTTCGATCATTTCGGCAGCGGTGCGGGCTACGGCGTCGACCAGTTCGGCCAGAAGCCCAACCACAAAGGCGTGTTTGTCTTGGCGGCCGTTGGACGCCATAACGGCACCGGGAAGCGAGTTGACCAAGTTGTTGACCCGTTTGGCTTCGAGAAGCGTGGGGACCCAGCGCACCCGGAAATTGGGCTGGTCGCCCTTGCCATTGCGGCGGCTTGCTCGACGCTGCTTGAGCTGTGGAACAAATCGTCCCTGAGCTACCTGCTCGACCGCAGCGGCGGTGGCCAGGCCGATCCAAGCGACACTCGGGCCCACTTCGTCGTCATCGCGAGTGTTTCCGAGCGCAACGAGCCAGCCGAGCATCGAGGTAAGCGGGGCGGAAAGAGCAGGGGAGCGGCCAATGGAGGGAATCTTGATGGCCGGATGTTCTTGCCAGTCGACGGCGCCAGCGCCCAAGGCTTTGAGCCGTGCGAGTACTTGTTCGGTTGACTCGCGTTCGGCTCGGTGACCCGATGCCCAGGCCACAACCTGGCCTTCGGCCCACGACAGCTGAAGCATTGCCTCGCCGGGTGGTTCTTCGACCTTTGGCGGTGGCCCGGCGGGTTCATCGGGGAGGCCGATGAGGGCAGAAAGGGCGTCGTCGATGCGGTTGCATTCGTCATTGAGATCGTCGAGGACGTTGTTACGGCCCGGGCCGTTGGTGGTCTTGCGGGCTCGCTCGTAGATGAATTCTGCTTCGTCGAGGAGATCGAAGAGCGCGTCGGCCCACCGTCCCTCGTTCGCAGCGAGGACAGCAGTCTGTTCTTCGTCGGCCCGACCATCCAGATGAGTCTGGACGAGACGGTCAAAATCAGTGTCGGTCAGCACAGGTGTGAAGACAATCCTGAGTGGTAGTGGAGCTTCGCTCGTGCGGAGCTGGTGTCAATACGCTCGCAGGCTGCGCTGGAAAGTTTTGCTCTGTCAGAGCTCAGTCTTGTCAGCGGCAGTACGGCGTTATTGGTCAGCGTAGCCGAAAAGTGGGTGGGCGCAAGCTGGCGAGTGCTGTTTGGTTGGGTTGGACACTTCCCGGCGGACTGTTGCCGTCGACAGGTTTCGGCTGACCTCCGAAGCATGCCTTCGGCATGTTCCCTAGGTGAGGGTCGCTGCGCTCCCGGGGGCGGCTTCTGCGCAAATCGCCGAAACCTGCCGCCGCCCACATCCGCCTCGGTTGTCCTCCCGCGCCATTTGATGGGTTCGCCAGCTTGCTTGGTGTTAGTCGGCAACGATGCCTTGGTTCTGAAGGGGCGCTCGGGGTCGTGAGGCGTGCAGGGTCAGGGCACTGACTGACATGGTGCTTGGCAGGGAGCGTGCGGTCGCTCCGCCGCGCTAGCAAGGGGGACTCAGCGTGCAGAGCCCGATGCCGAAGGCGTGGAGCCGGAGGCGGAACAAAGCAGGGGAGCGCCGGAGCTTGGGGTCGGCCGCCGCGCCAGCAAGGCGACTATGCAGGGTGAGCCCGATGCCGAAGGCGTGGAGGCGGAGGCGGAACAAAGAAGGGGAGCGCCGGAGCTTGGGGTCGGCCGCCGCGCCA
>CALGZB010000211.1 GCA_937934655.1 uncultured Acidimicrobiales bacterium
CGCACAGGTCGCAGCAGCCGCATGGGTTTCCGAACCCGGGCCGAAGGCCGATGATGGCCCATGGTCGCAAGGCCGTCTCCGTATCGTGCCCCATCAGTCGCAACGCCTGGTCGCGCTTCGCGATCACACCGGCGAGGTGCATGAGATTTCGATCGATGCCGGGAATCTTCCATCCTCGAGTTCTGCCTCTTTCCCTTCTTTCCCGTCTTCGATCGACCGGACGGCTCGGCGAATTGCCGTGAGCCAGCATGGGCACACGATGACCTTCGACGTCCTCACCCGGTCGGAGTTGTGGGCACCAACCAGCAGCGCCGCCGCTGGTTCGGGCAACATCATCGAATCGCCATTCCCGGCTGTCGTCGTCGAAGTGTTGGTGGCGCCTGGCGATGCGGTCGAGGCGGACCAAGTCTTGGTGGTCATCGAAGCGATGAAAATGCTGCACTCCCTTACCGCCTCCTCGGCCACGACGGTCGACGAAGTTCGGGTCGCGGTTGGCGACACCGTCCCGAGCGGCTTCACCCTTGTCACCCTCGATTCCACTACCAGCGATTCCTCTACCAGCTCTACCAGCTCTACCTCTCCCGAAAGCGAGTAACCCATGTTGCGCAACGCGTATATGACCGACGAACTCGAAGCGATTCACGACCAGACCGTCGAGTTCGTTTCCAAAGAAGTAACGCCGCACGGCGACGCATGGGAAGAAGCGGGCAAGGTTCCACGCGACGTCCTTAAGAAGATGGGCGACCTCGGCATGCTGAGTCTTCGCGTCCCGGAGAAACACGGCGGCCTCGGAATGGGCATGCTCGCGTCGGCCACATTCTCCGAAGCACTCGGCGCATCGACTTATGCCGGCTTCGACGTGACCGTTCTGGTGCACACCGACATGGCCGGGCCCCACCTGCTTAACTCCGGCAACGACGAACAACTCGCGCAGTATGTGCCCTCAATGATGAGCGGCGAACTCATCACCGCCATCGCCGTCAGCGAACCCGACGCCGGATCCGACGTCGCCGGTATTCGGACCAGCGCCGTGAAAGATGGCGACGGCTGGCGCATCAACGGTCGCAAGATGTTCATCACCAACGCCGTCTACGGCAACCTCATCATCGTCGCCGCCCGAACCGACCCCGAGAACAAATACGGCATCTCGATGTTCTTGGTTCCACCAGAGACCGAAGGGTTCAGCGTCGCCAGCAAACTCGACAAACATGGCTGGCGTTGCTCCGACACCGCCGAACTCGTGCTCGACGACGTGTGGGTGTCCGACGCCCAACTGCTCGGAACCCCGCACCGTGGTTTCTACGAAACGATGAAGAACTTCCAGAACGAACGCATGGTGCTCGTCGGCATGGGAGTCGGGTCGGCGCAGGCCGCGATCGACATGACCAACTCCTACACCCAGCAACGCCAAGCCTTCGGTGGTCACCTGTATGACCTCGGCGCAATCCGTCAACGCATGGCCATGAACCAGGCCAAGGTCGATGCGGTTCGGGCATCGATGTATCACGCCGCGTGGATTCACGATCAGGGCGGCGACAACGTCAAGGAAATGTCAGGCGTCAAAGCCTGGGGCTGTGAAGTAGTCAACCAGGTCATGTACGACTGCGTGCAGTTCCACGGCGGCATGGGCTACATGCGCGAATCGGCCGTCGAACGCATGGCCCGCGACGCCCGCATCCTTCCAATCGGCGGCGGAGCCACCGAGGTAATGCTCGAAGAAGTCGCAAAGCGCAGCATCATCTAAATCCCCAACTGGTCGAATATCTGGTCGTCCCAGCGACCATTGTTTCGACCAGTTCGGTGATCTGGCGCATGTCACTCGTTCTGGCTTGGTTCTGGCAGGATATTGAAAGGTAAAAAGGTAAGTGGTAGACCTTGCGGCTGAAGCAGGGATACCGATAGATCTACAGGTACACTTGTGAGTACTTTCACGAGAGGATGAAGAAGCTGTGGTTGCCTTCGTGGTTTCGCTGCTAATAACGGCAGTAATGGTGGGAATGTTTTACGGGTACGCCGCCCGACGACCCGTCGAACTCGCTACCTCATGGGGCGAGGCGATGATCTGGGCCGCGTTCATGTTCACGTTCATCTTCTGGATCTACGGCGTTGTGCCTCACCAGTTCCTGACATGGGCCGACAACGAACTCAACTGGCGTCCCGACAAGCTTTTGTTTGGGCCGTTCGACATCGTGAAGCCCCAGGCTCAAGGTGGCTGGCTTCCGCTCACGCTTACCTATCTCGTACTTCGCGACATTCTCGTTGTCATCCTTTACAACATCCTGCTTGGTCTCAACCTCAAGATGTTCATCGACTGGCAGACCCGTGGCGACAAGAAAGCCAAGAAGGACGCCGTTGTTCCGGCATCCGACTACGGCCGCCCACTGCTGAAGGAAGGCGTAAAAGCCTAATGGCTGCACTGACGGTACTGACCGCAGGGTTCTCGACGCTCGCACTGGAGGTTTGCCAGTGACTACTACTGACGCCAATCCCCCAATGCCAGAGTTCCGCGACGACTACGTCTTGCAGGAAGTCGACGCCGACTGGCTCGCAAAAGCCGTCAAACCAAAGCAGTTCATTCATATCGATCAAGCCGAATGCATCATGTGCGAAGGCTGCGTCGATATCTGTCCATGGAAATGCATCCACATGGTGTCGCCATCGGCAATCGATGAAGCCATCGGCACCGAACTACCTGGCTCAGACCCCTCTGACCACGTCATATTCACCATCGACGACGATGTCTGCACCCGCTGCGCACTCTGCGTCGACCGCTGCCCAACCGGCGTGATCATCCTCGGCAAGATTGGCGCTCCGCCAGCCGACGGCGATCCGCATCAACGAACAAACACCCACGGCTACGGATACGGTATGCGGCTCGGCTAGACCGAGACCAACGATCGTTGCCATTGTTGGGGCACAACGCCCCAGTTTCTAGCCACTACTCCAAATTCCTAAATCAGTGAACGAACAGCATCAAGGAAGTACATCGTGACCGCTACCAAAGAGCCACTCGGCGAAAAGGTGCAAAAACAGGTCAGCGACCTTGTCGATAAGACGCAGGGCAGTCAGGCCTGGAACTCGATCTTTCGACCCGGCTCCATTTTCCGCAAGGGCTACACCGATAGTCCGCGTAACCGTTCGTACGTGATCATGAACAGCGTGCTCTACCACCTTCACCCCGTGAAGGTGAAGCGTCACGCCGTGAAGGTCAGCTACACGCTTTGTCTCGGCGGGCTCTCCTTCTTCTTGTTCATTCTTCTTACCGTTACCGGCATCTTCTTGATGTTCTTCTACCGCCCCACCGCTTCGGCAGCGTGGCAGGACATCTACACCCTTCAGACGTCGGTCACCTTCGGACTTCTTGTCCGAAATATGCACAGATGGGCGGCGCACCTCATGGTGCTCTCGGTTTTCTTGCATATGGCCCGCGTGTTCTACCACGGTGCCTACAAGGCTCCTCGTGAGTTCAACTGGGTTATCGGCGTGATGTTGCTGCAGTTCACCCTGCTGCTGTCCTTCACCGGTTACCTCCTTCCATGGGATCAGCTCGCACTCTGGGCGGTAACCGTTGGAACCAACATGATGGGCTACACGCCGGTGTTCGGCGAGCAGGTCCGATTTGTACTTCTCGGTGGCGTCGAGATTGGTACCGATACGCTTCTCAGGTGGTACGTCCTCCACGTACTTATGTTGCCGTTCGTTACTGTCATCTTTATGGCGATCCACTTCTGGCGGGTCCGTAAAGACGGCGGAATCTCTGGACCTCTGTAGTCCCGAGATCACGAGTAGATTTGTAGGAATAGGGAGAAGTCAATGACAGAGATCCCCGAACATCTTCGAAAGCGGGCCGAAGAAGCCCGCAAAAAGGCTGAAGCAGCCGCCGGCGGAGGCGCGGACAGCGCTCCAGCCGCGAGTGCACCAGCCGCTGCAGCGAGTGCAGGCGACTCTGAAGCCGCCAGCAAGATACCCGCGCATCTTCTCGAGCGCAGCAAGGCAGCCAAAGCCGCAAAGGCTGGCACCGACGTAGCTACCGCGCCAGCGGCCGCCGCAGTCGCCGCCGCACCTGCCGCCGCAGCCGCTCCTGTTGCCACTGGTCCCGGTGGCCATACCCAGCGACTGCTTACGGTCGTCAAGTCCGGCTCGATCCAGGACGTCAAGTCGGTTCCTCAAGACAAGGTCCACGTCTGGCCCCACCTTCTTGTTGCCGAATTCGTGGCGGCTGGTGTTATCACCCTCTTCACGTTGGTCTTTTCGATCTTCGTCAACGCTCCACTGCTTGAACTCGCAAACTTCAACGAGACGCCGAACCCCTCGAAGGCGCCGTGGTACTTCCTCGGCCTGCAGGAACTTCTCACCATGTTCCACCCAATGGTGGCCGGTGTAACGATTCCCGGCATGGGCATGATCTTGTTGATCCTTGCGCCCTACCTCGACAAGAACCCGTCGAACAAGCCTGAAGATCGCAAGTTCGCTATCTCGCTAATGACCATCCACCTCATGTTCTGGGCAGTACTAGTGATGATCGGTTCCTTCTTCCGAGGACCCGGCTTCAACTTTGTCTTCCCCTGGGACGCCGGTCTCTTCTTCGAGCTGTAGGAGCCAAAAATGACACTACTTATCATCGGCATCGTTGCTCTCGCCGTTCTGGCGCTAGTTCCACTGATCGTCGTCATGCGCGGCCGCGATCGTGACGTCGCAATCGGGTCGATTTCGCGAGAGACCGCCAAGCGCGACCAGGCCAAAGTCTTCGACGACGACGGCGAAGAACTCGTCTCCGGCAAGAAGTACGAAAAGGCCATCGTCGCCGCCCGCAAGCAGGAATCCACCGACCTGGTTCTCGCCGAGGCTGCGCCGCCGGTTGCCTACGTTCCACCGGACCCCGAGCAACTTGGCGTCACCCGGCGCATGTTCTTCAACCGCGGCATCATTGCCATGTTTGGTCTTGGACTTTCCGGCTTCGGCGCTGCCTGCATTGGTTTCCTATGGCCATCTGGAGTTAGCGGTTTCGGTTCCAAGATCAACGCTGGTCTCATCAGTGACCTCAAAGCGGAAATCGCCGCCAACAACGGCTTCCTTTACAAGGCCGAAGGTCGCCTCTGGCTCACCGAATACCCAGCCGGCGCCATCGAAAAAGCCCGTGTCACCTACAGCGCCCCAGAGCTTGCCGGCATGAACGCCGGCATCGTTGGCCTCTACCAGAAGTGCCCTCACCTCGGCTGCCGTGTACCTGAATGTGTCACCTCGCAGTGGTTCGAATGTCCTTGTCACGGCTCGCAGTACAACCGAGTCGGCGAAAAGCGGGGTGGCCCAGCCCCTCGAGGTATGGACCGCTTCGCCATGAGCGTCACTGACAAGGGTGAACTCATCGTCGATACTGGCACGATCGTTCAAGGCCCCCCGATCGGCACCAACACAACCGGCCAAGAGGCCGAAGGCCCGAACTGCATCAGCGAATCTTCGCACTAATGCTTACTCGCCCCATCTAATCCACTACGGTCACTCTCTTGTCTTTGCTTCTCGCAGCCTCAACTCAGCGCACTATTGGCTGGGTCCTGGCGCTTCTCGTCACCGTGCCGGTGCTGTTCCTTATGGTTCGGCGCGCATTCGTCATCTTTGCCAAAGCCGACCCTGAGGTCGGCTCTGAGGTCGAGCTCGCACCGAACCGGCTTCCTGCTGTCCCCGATGAGTTCCTCGAAGGCACGCGCCTCGACCGGAGCCTGGGTGCTGGCCTGGTAACCCTCGCCCTTATCGGTGTACTGCTTCCTCTCTACTGGCTGGGCGAACCCGGACGCATCGACGGCGCCGAAGCCAACTGGGATCGCATCTTCACCGATCGTGGCGGCGAGTCCTACGAGGAGAACTGCACCAGCTGTCACGGTCCTGGTGGAACCGCCGGTAACGCAACCTTCACCCTTACTGATGCGTCTGGAAACTTCGTGTCGCAAGTTGCCTGGGCGGCACCAGCGCTCAACACCATTCTCACCCGCTTCAGCGAAGACGAAGTTCGCCACGTCCTCAACTTCGGTCGAAACGGTGTCATGCCAGCCTGGGGTGGACCCGGCGGTGGCCCGATGACCGAACAACAGGTCAATAACCTCATCGTCTGGATGCGATCCATTCAGCTTGACGAGGACAAGATCCAAGCCAACGTTCGCGATGGCGCAACCGAACGCAAAGCAGCGCTTCTGTTCGAAGGCGACCGCGACGCCATGAGCGACGCCGAGATCGCCGATGAGACCGCTCGGTCAATGGCGGCAGCCGAAGACTTTATGGCCGAAGTAGACGCCATGCTCGCTCCGCTTGAGGCAGAGGCTGAAGAGACACTTGCCGCACGTATCGCCGGCGTCGAACGCCTTCCCGAAGGCGAAACCCGCGACCGGGAACTCGCCAAGATCGATGGGCAAATCGAGAGTTTCGTCGCCGCTGATCTCCTCGAAGAAGGCTTCGCCGATCAGGAAACGCTCATCGGCTGGGGTGAGATTCTGTTCTCAAACCGAGCCGACTCGGGTGTGTATGGCTGCGCCCGCTGCCATACCGCAGGCTTCTCTTACCAGGCCGTCGAGCTCGCCCGCACTGTCGATGGAAATCCTGTGATCGACGAGTACGACCAAGGTGGCGGCGCCTTCGGCCCGAGCCTCACCGATGGCGCAACGGTTACTCGCTTTATCGAACCCGGCCAACAGCAGTCGTTCATCACGATCGGTTCTCAAACCGGCGTGAGTTACGGCTCCACCGGTCGCTCGGCTGGTGGATCCGGTCAGATGCCGGGCTTCGGAGCTCGCTCTGAAGGCGGCAACGACTACAACGCCCTGCTTACCCAGCCCGAAATTGCCGCGATCGTGGCCTACGAGAGGAGCCTGTAATGCTTGGCACCCTTACCGCGTTGAGCGCAGATCTTCTGAGTGCCGGAGCCTTTGCTGCTATCGAGTTCCGCCCGCAAATTGCCGGTGTTCTGACCGTCCTCATTGCCACCATCGTGCTTATGGGCTCGATTTGGCTCATTATTTCAACCAACCAGGGCATCCGTATGGGGACCCTGATTTCTCTTGCCGGTTTCTTCGGCTGGATGTTCCTCATGGGCGTGTTCTGGTGGATCTACGGCATCGGTTACGCCGGCTCCGCACCCGTTTGGGTCGCCAACGACTTGAACCGTGGCGATCTCCAAGCCTCCGGGCTCGAAGAAGCCCGCATCCTCGCCGGCACCGAGGACCTCACGTTCACCGCCGCTGACCTCGTTGCGAACGGCGACAACGCTGAGGCCACCCTCGAGTACGGCTCGATTGGTCCGGTCGAAGACACCGTCGAAATTCCGGACCTTATTCGTGACGAAATGACCGAGGCGCAGTTTCCGGGTCAACTTTTCGAGAACCTGAGCCTCGATGATCAAGAGTCGGTAACCGACGCTGCTCGTGCAGTCACCTTCGATCGTCTCACCGATGACGAGCGGGCAGAACTCCTGGCTGACTACGACCGCTTCGCCACGGACCGGAACCTTCGGAACGAGATCGTGACCTTCAGCGAGCTCGCTTCGGTCGCTCCTGACCTCATCGAAGACGCGGACTTTGTGCCCGGTGACTGGCGTCTTCTCTCAAGCGCCCAGGCCGGTGAGGCGCAAGCCTCCGCTTCAGCCGAGGTTCTTTCTGCCGGACTCTTCAGTGCAGCGTCCGAGTTCAAGTTTCTCGATGCCTACGACCGCGGTGGCAAGCCCATCCGAGACATCCCTGAGGACGCTGGCTACTTCGAAGAGCAGTGGATCCGCGTAAAACACAAGACCTCCTCGATTATCAAATTCCGCCACCCGGTTCACCACGCAGTTGTCCAGCTTCAAGCGGTCAACGAAGTCACCCTGGTCGATGGTCAAGCTCCACCCCGACCAACCGTGGATCCCAACGAGCCAGTCATCTCGGTCATCATGACCCGGGACCTCGGCAACGTTCGGTTCCCGCCATTCATGATCGCTCTCGGATCACTTATCGTCTTCCTAGTCCTTTGTTACCTCCTCCATGTTCGTGACCACGACGCAATGGCGCGACGCAAAGCCTTCGAAGCTTCGAAAGCAGCGGCATAGCCGATGCTGGGGCAATATCTCCCAGTCCTCGCACTGCTCATTCTCGCCGCGCTGTTTGCGTCGCTGAGTTTTGGCGCATCGCGCCTGCTTGCGCCGCGCCGGCCGAATGACAAGAAGCTCGCACCCTATGAGTGCGGAATTATCCCCGCCACCGATACCCCCGAGCGGTTCCCGGTGCGGTTCTTCCTTATCGCCATGATTTTCATCGTGTTCGACATCGAAATCATCTTCTTCTACCCCTACGCCATCGTTCATCGTGGCTTGGGTATGTTCGGCCTTATTGCGCTGCTGATCTTCACCGCTGCGGTCTTCGAATCGTTTGTGTATCTCGTCAGTAACGGCGCCCTCGATTGGGGTCCAATCAAGAAGGCCCGTCTTCTCTCACCCGCCGTCAGTGCCGAGCGCACTACTACCAGCACCGTCCGCAAGGTTGGACTTGAAGGTCGCTACACCCCTTCACAGCCCACCATGCCGGACGCGCCAGAAGAAGCTGCATAATCAATGGGAATCGGCGACGTACTCGACGAAGGCCTTGAAGGCCTCGACCACAACTTTCTCACCGGCAATATCGAAGATCTGGTGAAATGGGCTCGCGCCCGTAGCTGCTGGCCCGCCACCTTTGGCCTTGCGTGCTGTGCCATCGAGATGATGGCGACCGGATCAGGTCACTACGACATGGCCCGGTTCGGCATGGAGGTCTTTCGAGCATCTCCACGCCAAGCCGACCTCATGATCGTCGCTGGACGTGTCTCTCAGAAGATGGCGCCGGTTCTCCGTCAGGTCTACGACCAAATGATGGAACCCAAGTGGGTTATCTCCATGGGCGTCTGCGCCTCGAGCGGCGGCATGTTTAACAACTACGCAATCGTGCAGGGCGTCGACCAGGTCGTTCCGGTCGACGTGTACGCCCCCGGCTGCCCTCCCGGTCCCGAGACCCTGTTGCACGCCATCATCACGCTGCACGAAAAGATCGAAAACGGTGAGCTCACCAAGCGTCGTGCCGCCACTGGCGCCGGTGCTGGATTGCTTATCGAGCAGCGCGACGGCCAAGCCGCTCCGCTTCAGATCGGTCGCTGACCTATGGCCGACGAAGTAGAAGTCGCAGCAGAAGAAGGCACCGAGCCCGAAGTCGAGACCGAACAGGTCGAGACGGCTTATGGAGTCCCGGTAACCGAAACCCGTGGCGAACGGGTGCTCCACCCGACCGCTGACGAGCTCGTCGCAACCGTGGCGGCGCTCAAAGCCGATGGCTTTGCCACGCTCCTCGACGTCATTGGCGTCGACTATCTCACGCATGGCGGGCGCGGCGATCTTCCCGCCACAATTACGCCGCAGCGATTCGAAGTTGTCTACCTTCTGCGGGCCCACATCAAACACGAAATCATTCGGGTTCGGGTCCAGGCAGAGGCAAACGAACCGGTCGTGCCGACGTTGTTCGACATCTTCCCCGGCGCCGAAACCCCCGAGCGTGAAACGTTCGACATGTACGGCATCAACTTCGACGGCCACCCAGACATGTGCCGCATTCTGATGCCCGAAGACTGGGACGGTCATCCACTGCGCAAGGACTACGGCATTGGCCGAATCCCCGTGCAGTTCAAGGGTGCCCCCACCCGCCGCTAGGAGCCTGCTGATGACTGCAACTGAAGATCTCACAAACACCACCAGTACCGACGGCGCTCCCGCTCTAGAAGATCTGGTTTTTGAAGGCAGCGAACGCGTCTTTCGTCGCGGCGATGATTCGGCCGTCCTACGTATGTCCGAAGCCGAGGTCGCGCAACTCGCGATCGACGCTCCCAACGTTGCGCTCGAAACCAACACCGACGAACGCACCATCATGAACATGGGCCCGTCGCATCCCAGTACTCACGGTGTGTTGCGCCTCGTACTCGAGCTCGAAGGCGAAGTCGTCAAGCGCTCAAAGCCAGTCGTTGGCTACCTGCATACCGGCATGGAAAAGACTGCCGAAGACCTCACCTACCTGCAGGGCGCCACCAACGTCACCCGCATGGACTACGCCTCTCCGCTGTTCTCCGAGCTGGCGTTCTCCCTCGCCGTCGAGAAACTTCTCGAAATCGAAATCCCTGCCCGGGCCACCTGGATTCGCATGATGATGTGCGAACTCAACCGCATGTCGTCGCACCTGCTGTTCATGGCCACTAACGGTATGGACCTCGGCGCCGTCTCGATGATGATCTACGGCTGGCGCGAACGCGAAGAGGTTCTGCGTTTCTTCGAGATGGTCACCGGATTGCGGATGAACCACAACTACATCCGCCCCGGCGGAGTAGCCGCCGACCTTCCCGACGGCTGGACCGACGAAGTCCAACGCCTCCTCGAAATGATTCCGCCACGCCTCGAGGAATACGACATCCTCATGACCGGGCAACCAATTTGGCGTGAACGCCTCCAGGGTGTTGGTGTGCTCAACAGCGCCGAAGCATTGGCTCTTGGCGCAACCGGACCTGTTCTTCGGTCTACCGGCTTTGCCTGGGACCTGCGCCGCGACGATCCGTACCTGGCATACGACGAGGTCGACTTCGATGTCGTCGTTGGCACGTACGGCGACTGTTTCGATCGCTACGCCATCCGGCTGAACGAGATTCGCGAGTCGATGCGTATCGTCCAGCAATGTCTCGACCAAATGCCCAAGGGCGACTACCGGGTGCAGGACAAGAAGGTCACCCCGCCACCTCGTGCTCGCATCGACGAGTCGATGGAAGCGCTTATTCACCACTTCAAGATCTTTACCGAGGGCTTCAAAGTCCCCGAAGGCGAAGTGTACGCAGCTGTCGAATCGCCACGAGGCGAACTCGGTGTGTACATCGTGAGCGATGGCGGCCCGAAGCCGTATCGTATGCATGTGCGCGGCCCAAGCTTTATCAATCTTCAAACCCTGCCTCACCTCATGTACGACGGCTTGCTGGCCGACGGCGTTGCCGTTATCTCCTCCGTCGACCCAATCATGGGCGAGGTCGACCGATAGCTATGGCTCGATTCACCCCCGAAAATCTCGAACTCGCGCACGAGATCATCTCCCGGTACCCGCGGAAGAAATCCGCTGTTATCCCGATGCTCCATCTGGCTCAGGAACAAGACGGCTACGTCACCAACGATGCCATGGCTCACATCGCCGAGTTGGCCGAGGTCACCGCCGCCGAGGTCATCGGAACCTGCACCTTCTATGAGATGTTCAAAACCCACCCGGTGGGCAAGTACGTCATCAACGTGTGCACCAACATCTCCTGTCAGCTCAACGGTGGCGAGGAACTCCTCGAACATCTTGAAGAGTCGCTCGAAATCCGATCTGGTGGAACCACCAGCGATGGCATGTTCACCATCGAGGACTACGAGTGCATCGCTGCTTGCACCGAAGCCCCCTGCCTGCAGGTGAACTACCGCTACTTCCACCGCATCAGCAACGATGAGGTCGATGAAGTAATTGCCGATATTCGCACCGGCAAACTTGCCGACACCATCCCCGAACACGGCGTCCTGCAGCGGGTTCGACAAACCATCCCGGCCGCAAAGCTGGCTGGTGTCGCTCCGCCTGAAGAGGTCGTTGACGCCCCGGCGTGGATGGTTCGCAATGAGCCAATTCTTGCGGCACGCGCCGCCGCGAAAGCAGCAGAAGAAGCCGCCGCCAAAGCTGCAGAAGGAAACGCCGACTGATGGCTACCAACCAATACGTGCCCCACGCAGCCGGCTATGTCGACAACGAGGGCCCCAAGATCGTCTCATCACGTTTCGTGCACGAAGACGCATTTCTGCTTGAGCGCTCGCTCGCAACCGGCGGCTACGAAGGTTTGAAGAAGGCGCTCACGATGGCGCCTATCGAAGTGCACGACACCGTTCGCGATGCCGTGCTTCTTGGCCGTGGCGGCGCCGGTTTCCCCGCTGGCATCAAGTGGGGCTTCTGCCCTCCTGGCAAATGGCCGATGTACCTCGTCGTCAACGGCGACGAGTCCGAACCCGGAACGTACAAAGACCGCCTGCTCATGGAGATGGATCCTCATCAGCTCATCGAAGGCTGCCTCATCGCCTGCTACGCGCTTGGTCTTTCCCAGTGCTTCTTGTACGTCCGCGGCGAGATGGCGTTGGCCCAAGAGCGTATTGCTCACGCGCTGAACGAAGCGTACGAAGCAAACTTGGTTGGTAAGAACATTCTCGGCACTGACTTCTCCGTCGACGTGGTCCTGCACTGGGGTGCAGGCGCCTACATCGTCGGTGAAGAAACAGCGCTCATCGAAAGCCTCGAGGGCGAGCGCGGTATGCCTCGCCTCAAGCCTCCATTCTTCCCGGCAGCCATTGGCCTCTATGGTCAGCCAACCATCGTCAACAACGTCGAAACCCTGGCGAACCTGCCGTGGATTATCGTAAATGGCGCCGACGAGTACAAAAAGTACGGCAGCGAAACGTCGCCCGGTACCCGCCTCTTTGCGGTATCCGGACACGTCAAACGCCCAGGTGTTTACGAGGCCGAACAGGGCGTCACCACCTTCCGCGACCTCATCTACGGCGATAACTTCTGCCAAGGCATGAAGGGCGACGACGAACTCAAGATGTTCATCCCCGGCGGCGCATCCGCCCCGTGGTTCTTCCCCGAACAGGTCGATCTTCCACTCGAAGCTCGCCCCGTCGGCGCTGCTGGCTCAATGCTCGGCTCCGGCGCAATCGTGATCATGGACGAGTCAACCGATGCGGTGAAAGCCTGCCTTCGGGTGGTTCGGTTCTTCGCTCGCGAGTCCTGCGGCAAGTGCACCCCCTGCCGTGAAGGCACCACCTGGGAAGAAACCCTTCTCCGTCGCATCTACGACGGCCACGGCCGTCCCGGCGACCTCGAAATGTTGCTCGACATCGCCGACAACATCAGCCCGGGCCCCTACCCAGGCGCTGCTTGGGAAGCCGAAGGCATCGAAGCGATTCCTTTCCCGCCAAAGCAAACCACCATTTGCCCGCTCGGTCCGTCCTCGGTTGCGCCCATCACCTCGGCCCTCCGTCGGTTCCGCCACGAGTTCGAAGCCAAAATTCCTCAACGTACTTCGATTCCCGTAAGTGCGTCCTGACTCCCAGAGTTCTAGATTTCACCAGAACCTCTCACTGATACCTACATGACCGACACCCAGCCCGAAACCGAAACCTCCGTCACCATCATCGTCGATGGTCAGGAGGTCGCTGCGCGCCCCGGTGAGCTTCTCATCGACGCTTGCGAACGAGCTGGCACCTACATTCCCCGCTTCTGCTACCACGAACGCATGAAGCCGGTCGGCATGTGCCGGATGTGTCTGGTCGAAGTCGACACCGGCCGCGGCATGGGCCTCCAGCCGTCGTGCATGATTCCCGTTGCCGAGGGAATGACCGTTGATACCCAAAGCGAACTCACCAAGAAGGCCCAAGATGGCGTTCTCGAGTTTCTACTCATCAACCATCCCCTCGATTGCCCAGTCTGCGACAAGGGTGGCGAATGCCCCTTGCAAGACCAGACCATGGCCTACGGCCCCGGCGAGAGCCGTTTCGTTGAAGAGAAGCGGCACTATGAAAAGCCGATTCCAATCAGCGACACCGTGTTCCTCGATCGCGAACGCTGCATCCTTTGCGACCGATGCACCCGCTTCGCCAAAGAGGTAGCCGGCGATCCGCTCATCCATTTCCAGGGTCGTGGCAACCAGACCGAAGTCAATACCTTCCCGGACGAACCGTTTAGCTCGTACTTCAGCGGCAACACCGTGCAGATCTGCCCGGTCGGTGCCCTCACCGCCAAGCCGTACCGGTTCAAGGCTCGACCTTGGGATCTTGAAGAAGTCGAGTCGACGTCGGTAAGCGATGCCGTTGGCAGCCGCATCACCGTGCAGTCCTCTCGCAACCAAGTACTCCGGTACATGGGTGTCGACAGCGATCCCGTCAACTGGGGTTGGTTGTCCGATAAAGAACGCTTCAGCTTCGAAGCCTTCAACAGCGACGATCGCCTCACCGAACCATTGGTCCGCACCGACGGCGACCTCAGTCCCGTCTCATGGGGCGCAGCCATTGCTGCGGTCGGCCAGAACCTTGCGCACGCCGAAGCTTCCCGGATTGGTTTCATCGGCGGTTCACGCCTGACCAACGAATCCCAGTTCGCCTTTACCAAGCTGGCCAAAGGCATCCTTGGCACCGACAACGTCGATGCGCAGATGGGCGATGGCCTCCCCGCCGAACTCGTACTCGGACTTCCACGCGCCACCATCGACCAGGCCTGCACGCCGGGCGGAACCATCATCTTGATGGGCCCAGACCCTAAGGAAACGCTTGGTGCTCTCTTCTTGCGTCTTCGCCACGCTGCGGTCGAAGACGGTGCAACGATTATCGAAGTCACCCCGCACCGCACCGGTCTTGGCGATTACGCAAAGCACCACCTGTACCCGCTTCCTGGCGACACCGCCCTGCTCGCAGCAGCACTTGTGGCCGATACCCCAGCGGTCGATACGGCTGGCGTCAGTGCCGCCGCAATCACCGCGGCTCGTTCGGCAATTGCCGGTGACGGTCCAGTCACGGTTGTTCTCGGTCGGGCTTCGGTAGCCGAAGGGGCCGCCGCAATCGCCGATGCGGCACTTGCACTTACCGCCATTCCCGGCGTCGGTTTCCTCTCAGCGCTGCATCGTTCGAACGTCCACGGCGCTCTCGATATGGGAATGAGCCCAGGGCTTCTTCCCGGACGCAACTCACTTTCCGCTGCGACCTCAGCCTGGCCGAACACCCCCACCACTCGTGGCATGTCGACCGCCCAAATGTTGCAGGCCGCAGCCGACGGCTCCATCGACACGCTTGTGCTGCTCGGCGCCGATCCGATCTCGGACTTCCCCGATACCGACCTCGCCGAGAAGGCCCTTTCGGCGGTCACCGTCGTCGCCGTCGATCTGTTCGAGACTGCCTCCACCGCCTACGCCGAAATCATTCTCCCGGCTGCTGCTCCGCAGGAAGCCGATGGCTCCTTCACCAACCTCGAAGGCCGCCTCACCAAGATCAGCCGCAAAGTCACGCCGCCCGGAACTGCTCGGGCCGACTGGACGATCGCTGCCGAGTTGGCGCTTGCCGCCGGTGGCGATCTTGGCATCGAAAACCTCGATGACATCTGGACCGAAATCGCCGCAATCTCGACGGCTCATGCGGGCATCGATTCGGCAAGCCTTGCCGCGAACCAGCGGGATGGCGTGCTCATCACCGGCTCGCTCAATCTGCCCGAGGCCAGTGGCGTCTCGCCTGCAGTGGCCGATGCGTATTCCTTCCGACTCGCGGTGTCGCGTCGTATGTACGACAACGGCACCATCTTGGCGAAGTCGCCGTCGAGTGCTCATCTCGGAACCGGTACCGCATTGCATATGCATCCGCTCGACTTCGATTCGCTCGGCGTCACCTCCGGTGTATCGGTAACGGTTTCTTCAGCTACTGGCTCGATTGATCTGCCAGTAGAACCCAGCACCGATGTCCCCCGCGGTGTCGTAGCGGTTCCGGCCAACCAGAGCGACGTCGTCGTTGGCACTCTTATCGCTGCAGGCGATGTCGCAACCAACGTTCGTGTCGAACGGGGTGACGCATAGTGACGTCACTACTTGCCGGACTCGACCCGCTATTTCTGAACGGTGTGACCCTTGAGGTCTTCATCATTGTTTTGGTGAAGGTCGTTATCTCTTTCGGTGTCCTGCTTGTGAGCGTCATGCTCATGGTCTGGTTCGAGCGCAAGCTCGTCTCCGACATGCAGAACCGAATCGGACCAAACCGCGCTGGCCCTTGGGGCATCCTGCAAACCCTGGCCGACGGCATCAAGCTGTTCTTCAAAGAAGACCTTCAGCCTGACTCCTCTGACCCATTCGTCTTCAAGCTCGCCCCGTACCTCTCGCTGGTTCCGGCATTCCTCACCTTCGCGATCATCCCCATTGGCGGCGACTTCACCAAGGCCGAGAACCCCGGCACGATTACCTTTCCTGACTGGCTCGGCGGCGAAACCACCTTTCTCCAGCTAGCCGACCCGCCGGTAGGCGTTCTGCTCTTCCTCGCCATGTCATCGATCGCCGTCTACGGCGTCATGCTCGCTGGTTGGGCATCAGGCTCCAAGTACCCACTTCTCGGTTCGGTTCGCGCCTCAGCCCAAATGGTCTCCTACGAGGCGGCGCTTGGCCTTTCGCTCGCCACGATCTTCTTGCAGTCCCGGTCGCTCAGCACCCACGACATCGTGCTCGATCAAGCAGGCGCTGGTTGGCTCGGAATCATTCCTCACTGGAACGTCATCGTCACCGGCTTTGTGCCGTTCGTTGTCTTCCTCATCGCCGCCACCGCCGAGCTCAACCGGCCGCCTTTCGACCTGGTCGAAGCCGAGCAGGAACTCGTTGGTGGTTTCCACACCGAGTACAGCTCCATCCGGTTCGCTATGTTCTTCCTCGCCGAGTTCATGAACACCGTGACCCTCTCGGCCATCATGGTCACCCTCTTCTTCGGCGGACCGTCGGGCCCAATCCTTTGGGACACGATTGGCTGGGTCTGGCCGATCCTGTGGTTCCTGCTCAAGCTCTTCGCTTTTCTCTTCACCTTTGTTTGGTTCCGGGCGACGCTTCCCCGTTTCCGCTACGACCAACTCATGGACTTGGGCTGGAAAGTTCTTATCCCTATCTCGCTTGGTTGGTTCTTGTTCCTTGCTGGCCGCAACGTGGTCGACGACCGTTGGCCAAACACCAACGGCAGCCTCTTCTCGAAAGAGGTCATCATCTTGTTGGTCATCACAATCGCAATTCTGGCGCTTGGTGCGATGCTTCTTTACTCAGCAATCCGCAACGCAGCGAACAAGCGTGAGCTTGAGGAGGTCACCTTCTAATGGGCTACCTGCAAGGTTTTGCGGTCACCTTTAAGAAACTCACCGAGGATCGGGTCACCACCGAATACCCCGAAGAGAAACGCCCAAAGGCCGATCGGCTTCATGGCCGCCACGTCCTCAACCGTTACGAAGACGGTATGGAGAAATGCATCGGCTGCGAACTATGCGCCGGTGTCTGTCCGGCCAACTGCATCTACGTGCGAGGCAAGGACAACCCCGACGGCGATCCGGTCTCGCCCGGCGAGCGCTATGGCTTCATCTACGAGATCAACTATCTCCGATGCATCCACTGCGACCTTTGCGTCGAGGCGTGCCCAACCGAAGCCATCACTGAATCCAAGCTCTTTGAGTTCTCGTTCACCAACCGCGCCGATGCCATCTACACCAAGAAGGAACTCTTGGTCGACGACGATGGCCTTCCTCAGCATCTGCCATGGGAAGACTGGCGTCCGGGCGAAGACGAAATGACGTCGGGCTGGATGCGGGCAACTGCTCCTTCTGGCGATGCCAGCTACGAAGGCAAGGTCGCTTGGTCTGGCGAACTCGGCTACGGCGTACGCGCTGCCGAAATCGGCCAGTCTGAAGACGTTGCTACCAGCCCAGCCGACGATGCTCCTTCGCAAGATAGCGGGGCGCACTGATGGTTGAAATCGCAGTCTTCGCTGTTTGCGCGGCCATTATTCTTGTCGGTGCGGTCGGCGTCATTGCTGCCCGGAATCCGGTGCACTCCGCACTGTTTCTGATCCAGACACTCTTCGGCATGGCCGTGGTGTTCATCTCGCTCGAGGCGCACTTCCTTGCTGCGGTGCAGGTTGTTGTCTACGCCGGCGCCATCGTCATCTTGTTCCTCTTCGTCATCATGTTGCTCGGTGTCGACCAGTCCGAGAACCTCAATATTGAACCGATCGTCGGCCAGCGATTTATTGCCGGCGTCGTCGGTGTCGCCACGTTTGCTCTGATGCTCGTGACTCTCACCGGTAGCGAGGACGCCATCACCGGCCAGCCTCAAGCCACCGGCGCTCTCGGCGACGAACTCACCGACGCCAACAACGTTCGCCAACTCGCCGAAACGCTCTTCACTGACTACGTTTTCGCCTTCGAAGCTACGGCGATTCTGCTCACCATTGCGGTGGTCGGGGCTGTTGTCTTGGCCAAACGTACGCAAGGCGAAATGTTGCCCACTCCGCGGAACACGCTCGAGATTCGCGAAGAGGCATACCAAGCTCGCATCGACGCTCGTGCTGCCCAACTCGAAGCCAATGCGGCCGAGTCGGCTGCAGCGGATTCTGCAAGCAGTACTGGCGAAGCCGACGCTGATCTTGTCGAGGCCTCTGGCACTGGCGATGAAACCGATGGCGGTGACGCCTGATGGAAATTACCGCGAATTGGTACCTGATTCTTTCGGCCGCGCTGTTCTCCATTGGCGCTATCGGTCTTCTCATCCGGCGGAACCCGCTGGTCATGTTTATGTGCGTCGAGCTCATGCTCAACGCAGTCAACCTGTCGTTCGTTGCCTTCGGTGATCGCCTTGGCGATATTGCTGGTCAGGTTTCGGTCTTCTTCGTACTCGTCGTGGCGGCCGCTGAAGTTGTGGTCGGACTTGCCCTTGTTGTCGCTATCTCGCGACGTCGGGCAACAACCACGGCCGATGACCTCTCGGTGTTGAGGGGCTAGGCGCAATGGAACTTCTCGATCTCGTCTTCCTAATTCCTGCGTTTCCGTTGCTTGGTTTCCTTACGCTGCTCGTCGTTGGACGCCGCCTCGGCGAACCACTGGCTGGTTGGCTGGGAACCGCAGCCATGGCCGGCTCATTTGTGGCAACAGTTCTCGTGTATCTCGGCCTTCGCGGCCAGGACTCCGAAGACCGCATTTTCAACCAGACTCTCTTCGAGTGGATCCCGGCCGGCGATTTCTCGGTCGACATTGGTTTCCTCGCCGATCCGCTCTCGATTGCAATGTGCCTGTTCGTTACCGGTATCGGCACGCTGATTCACGTGTACTCCGTGGGGTACATGCATGGCGATGAGAACTTCTCGAAGTTCTTCCTCTATCTCAACCTGTTCGCCTTCTCGATGCTCATGCTGGTGCTCGGCGACAACCTTCTTCTCACTTTCTTGGGCTGGGAAGGCGTGGGTGCTTGTTCGTACCTTCTCATCTCGTTCTGGTTCCATGACCCGGCAAATGCAACCGCCGGCAAGAAGGCCTTTGTTACCAACCGAATTGGTGACTGGGGCTTCATGGTCGCCACCTTCTTGGTGTTCTTCACCTTCGGGTCGATCAAGTACACCGAGTTCCTCCCCGCTGCACCAGGGATGAACACCAACACCGCCACGGCCATCACCCTGCTGCTCTTTGTTGGAGCGATGGGTAAGTCGGCGCAGTTCCCGCTCTACCTCTGGCTCCCCGACGCGATGGCCGGTCCGACTCCAGTGTCGGCGCTCATTCACGCAGCCACCATGGTTACCTCGGGTGTCTACCTGCTCACTCGGACCAACGGCCTTATCTACGAAGCAGCCGCCTGGGCACCAAATATCATCGCCTGGGTCGGTGTTGGAACCGCACTCTTCGCGGCCACCATCGCCATTGCGCAAACCGATATCAAAAAGGTGCTCGCCTACTCCACGGTGAGTCAACTCGGTTACATGTTCCTTGCGGTTGGAACGGGTGCCTACGTCGCAGCGATCTTCCACATGATCACCCATGCGTTCTTTAAGGCGCTGTTGTTCCTCGGTTCTGGTTCGGTCATTCACGGAATGCACCACGACCAAGACATGCGGCACTATGGGGCGCTTCGCAAGCTCATGCCGCTCACCTCCGGCACGTTCATCATTGGTTGGCTCGCAATCGCCGGTGTTCCTCCGTTCGCCGGCTTCTGGTCGAAGGACGAAATCCTGTTGGCTGCCTGGGACAGCGGCGGCGTGAACGGCAAGGCGCTGTGGGCTGTTGGCCTGCTTACCGCGTTGCTCACCGCGTTCTACATGACCCGACAGGTCATGATGACCTTCTTCGGTCGCTACCGCTACAACGACGCAACCCCCGAGGAAATCGGCATTGCTTGGGACAACCGCATTGCGGCATCTCAAGGCGACGTCGACAAGGCCATCGCCGCACAAGATGCTGCGAAGGAAAATGTCGAAAAGGCCACCGCAGCGATCGGTACTGCCGAGAACAACCTCGAGATGATGCGCAACAACGTGCCGGTCGCCGAGACCAACGTTGAAAACGCCAAGGCCGCACTGGCCGAAGCCACCGACGAAAACCGCGAACAACTCACCGCTCAGGTCGCCGCCGCCGAAAACGGCGTGCTCGCTGCTACCACCAACATCACAAACGGCGAGAACGCCGTTACTGCCGCCAAGGGCAATGTCCCGGTCGCCGAAGAAGCCGTGGTCGCCGCTACTACCAAGCGCACCGAAGCCGAGGCCGCACTGTCGACGGTTGCCCAAGAACGCGACGCTGCTCCAGTTCCGGCCGATGCTGCGCTGTTTGGCGAACCCGACGTCAGCGACATCGAAGAGTTCCTGCCCGAAGATGTTGCGCACCGTCGTGAGTTCCACCCACACGAATCGCCGTGGACCATGACCATGCCGCTCGTCGTGCTTGCGGTCCTGTCCATCGGTGGCGGTTTCCTGAACCTGCCGTTCTCGTGGAACAACAAGTGGTGGCATCACCTCGAGCACTGGCTCGAGCCCACGCTCGCCCACGGCCACGACATTGCCGCCTCTGGCAACACCAAGTTCCTCTTGGCGCTCGTCGCCATTGCGTCTGGCGTCATCGGCATCGCCGTTGCTTACGCTGTTTACATCAAGGGCAAGGGCCCCAAGCCCGAAGCCATCGAGCAGCCAATTCTGGCCAACGGATGGTTCTACGACCTGGGTGTCAGCAACTTCATGGGCGGCCCCGGCCGCAAGTTGTTCGAGTTCGTTGCCTGGTTCGACGCAAACATCGTTGACGGTGCCGTCAACGGTGTTGGCGCACTTGTTCGTGGTGTCGGCGGGTCTGCCCGTCGCACCCAAACCGGTCTCGTTCGTACCTACGCCGTCGGCGTAGCGCTTGGTGCAATTGCCCTTATTGGTTGGTTCGTTCTAAGGGCGTCACTATGACCAACACTCTCCTTTCGGAAACCCTCTCTTCGACGCTCACTCTCGGCGCAGCCGACGTGTCGTTCCCGGTTCTCACGGCTCTCATCGTTGTTCCGTTTCTCGGCGCCTTGGTTATTGCCTTGCTGCCGGGCGGCGATCGCGTAGAGCTCACCAAACAAGCTGCAGTTATTGCATCGGTGATCACCGGCGCGTTGAGCTTCTGGGTTCTCTGGGAATTCAATATGGCCGACGACGGCTTCCAGTTCACCGAATCGGCGAACTGGGTTGAAGGCTTCGGCATCAGCTGGTCGATGGGCATCGACGGAATCTCGCTCTTCCTCGTTGTGCTCACCGGGCTGTTGTTTCCGCTGGCCATTCTCGCTTGCGACCCCGGACATGATCCCAAGCCGTACTACGCGTGGATCTTGATACTTGAAGCTGGCGTTATGGGTGTGTTCCTCACGCTCGACCTCTTCTTCTTCTTCGTCTTCTTCGAGATCGTCCTCGTCCCGATGTACTTCCTCATCGGCAAGTGGGGCCATGGCAACCGCCAGTACGCGGCAACGAAGTTCTTCCTCTACACGATGGCCGGTTCGGCCCTCATGCTCGTGGGTATTCTCGCCACGGCATTCCTCACCGCTTCGGCAACCGGCAACGACGTCACGTTCAACCTGGTCGAACTCGCTGAGGGACAGGCGCTCGCCCAGAACACGGCCCGATGGATCTTCCTGTCGTTCGCGCTGGCGTTCTCGGTAAAGGTTCCGCTTTTCCCGGTCCACACGTGGCTGCCCGACGCTCACACCGAAGCCCCAACCGCTGGTTCGGTGATCCTGGCTGGTGTCATGCTCAAGTTGGGTACGTACGGCTTCCTGCGTTTCGGTCTGTACCTCTTCCCCGAAGCATCGGTGTACTTCGCTCCGTTCATGCTCACGCTCGGTGTCATCGGCATCATCTACGGCGCCATCGCCGCCACGATGCAGAAAGATCTCAAGCGTCTCGTTGCGTACTCATCGATTGCTCACCTCGGTTTCATCGTGCTCGGGACGTTCTCATTGAACGTCGAGGGTATCGAAGGTGGCCTTCTCCAGATGGTCAACCACGGTGTTTCAACCGGTGCCTTGTTCCTGCTGGTGGGCATGATCTACGAACGTCGCCACACCCGCATGATCGCCGAGCTGTCTGGCCTGCAGAAGGCTGCGCCAGTTATGGCCGGCGTGTTCACCGTCGTGATGCTCAGCTCTATTGGCCTCCCCGGCCTCAACGGTTTCGTCGGCGAGTTCCTTACCCTTATCGGTGCGTTCAACGCTCATCGCTGGTGGGCCATTGTGGCTGCTGGCGGAGTCATTCTCGCTGCGCTCTACCTGCTTTGGGCATTCCAGCGGGTCTTCCACGGCCCAGCCGAGGGTGAGAACCTCGAGATGCCCGACCTCAAACTCACCGAGGGCCTGGTGCTGGCACCGTTGCTGTTCCTCATCGTGTTCATGGGTATCTACCCGAAGCCGGTTATCGAACGTATGGAACCCGCTGTCGAAGCACTCGTCGATCACATCGAAGATTCGGTGCCTCGGTTCCGTGAACCAATCGCCAACCAGCGCACGGTTGACGATGCCGAGTCTCACTCCGAAGACGACCATGGTGAAGAAGATGATCATGGCGAAGAAGACAATCACAGCGAGGAGGGTGGCGAAGAATGATCATCCAGACGCTCCTTGCACAACAGGCTCCCGTCGAGGCAATCGACACCCCAGCCATCGATTGGGCCATCTTGGCCCCGTTGTTGATCATGTCGGTTGGTGGCATTCTCATGCTCACCTTCGCATCGATCCTTAAGACCCTTTCATCATCGGTGTGGAGCATCGCCGCCACGATGATCTCCCTCGCCACGGCGATAACGGTTATTCCGCTGTGGATGCGGGTTACCGATACCGAGAACAGCGCAACCTCGACGCTTGCCAATGCCGTTGCCTTCGATGGTTTCTCGCTCTTCCTTACCGTAGTGATTGCGTTGTCGGTGGCTCTCTCGGCAATGCTCGCCGACGGCTACCTCAAGCGTGAGGGTCTCGAAGGCCCCGAACTGTACGTCTTGCTCATGATGTCGGCTGCGGGTGGCATCATCATGGCCTTCGCCAACGACCTCATCGTGTTGTTTATCGGACTCGAGATTCTCTCGATCGCCGTCTACGTGCTGGCCGCTATGCACACCCGGAAGCTGGAATCCCAGGAAGCCGGCATCAAGTACTTCGTGCTTGGCGCTTTCTCCTCGGCGTTCTTCCTCTACGGCATCGCCATGATCTACGGCGCGACTGGGTCGACCAACCTCATCGACATCAAGAACTTCTTGGCCGCCACCGTGCTGGACGACGATGCACTGCTGCTAGCCGGCTTTGCGCTCATGCTTGTTGGTCTGGCCTTCAAGGTCGCCGCAGTGCCATTCCACTTCTGGACTCCCGATGTGTACCAAGGCGCACCGTCACCGGTCGTCGCCTACATGGCCTCGGCCGTCAAGGCTGCAGGCTTCGCCGCCATCATCCGAGTTTTCGTACTTACCTTCGAGCAGTACCGCACCGATTGGCAGCCCGTCGTCTACGTGCTGGCCATCCTGTCGCTGCTGGTTGGCTCGTTCCTGGCCATCGTGCAGACCGACGTTAAGCGGATGCTTGCGTACTCCTCGATCAGTCACGCCGGTTTCATTCTGGTTGGCGTGCAAGCAGCCACCGAACGTGGCGTTGCAGCAGTGCTGTTCTACCTAGCGGTTTACTCGTTCATGGTTATCGGCAGCTTCGGTGTTCTGACCGTGGCCGGTGGCACGGGCGACAACGCTCACAGCCTCGACGATTACAAAGGTCTCTCGAAACGCAGTCCTCTGTTGGCGTTCGCGCTGATGATCTTCCTGTTCTCCCAGGCAGGCATTCCGCTCACCACCGGATTCTTTGCCAAGTTCGGCGTTATCTCGGCTGCCATCGACGCCCGTTCGTTCTGGCTTGCAGTCGTCGCGATGATTAGCGCAGTCGTTGGCGCATACCTCTACTTGCGAGTCATCGTCACGATGTTCTTTGCTGAAGATGACGACAGCGAGGAAGATGGCGCCGACGGTGAAGCCACCACGGCTGAGCCCATCGACATCCCGTTGGGCGCAGGAATCGCAATTGCGGTCTGTGTACTCGTCACCGTCGTGTTCGGTGTGTGGCCCGGCCCGATCGACGATTTGGCTCGGGAAGCCATCCCTCGTCTGGTCGCCGAGTCCGCAGCGGTACTTCAAATAGGCAACTAGTCCCCTTCGATGGCCAGGCAACGAAAGAAGCCTGCGAGAGAGATGGTGGACTGGGAAGAGGCCCGCGGGTTTGTGGCCTTTCTTCTCCTTGCCACGGTGATCTTTGCGCTGATCGCGGCATTGTTTGCCACGATCAATGCCGACCTGGTGACCTGGCGTCACGGGTTCATCGTGTTCACCAACGTTCTTCGCTATGAGGCCGCTGTGCTCCTACTCGGCGCAGCGATGCTTATCGTGTCGGCGCCGCCCGACTCGTTGGTGCCGGGTCTCCGAACGGCCACCATGTGGATCTCGCTACTCGTGGCGATCATGGGCGTCCTCTTTGCGCTCAATGTGCTGACCATTGGTCAGGGAACACCCCTTGGCCGAATCTGGCCCGCATTTCGCGAAGGCGCGTCCAACGCCATTCTCGGCGGAACCGCAGCGTGGCTCTGCCGCCGGGTAGTAGTGAACCCCAACCACAAAATCTCGTGACCGGGGGCAACAATGTTTGTCGTGTGGGGTCACGAGATTCCGAATTGGGTTGAGCGGTAGGGTGGCTCGATGGCTGGTCGAACCTTTCTTGCGATTCCTGGGCCAACGAACATTCCTGATTCGGTACTTGCCGCGTTCCGACGCCCGGCGGTCGACTTCGGCACCGATGAGTTTGCGGCGTTCACCAACGAGTTGTGGGCCGATCTTGAGGCGCTGTTTGGTGCCCATCGGGTAATGGCGTACCCCTCGGTGGGGCACGGTGCTTGGGAAGCCACGCTCAACAATCTGCTCGAGCCCGGCGATGCGTTCTTGCTCCCACAGAATGGGCTGTTCGCCACCCGTTGGGCCGATATGGCCACCGCCAATGGGTTCTCGCCGCAACCGATCGAGGTCGATATCCGGCGGGCTCCGGATCCTGCGTTGATCTACGACGCCTTGGTCGCCGACACCGCCCATTCACTGGTGGGCGTCTTCGTGGCCCACACCGAAACATCCGCAGGAACGCTCGCAAACTTGGCGGCGATTCGAGAGGCGATCGATGCCGCTGGTCATCCAGGGTTGTTCGTGGTCGACGCCATCGCCTCGTTTGCAACCGACCCGGTGCCGATGGCCGACATCGGCATCGATGTGGTCTTGGCGAGTTCGCAGAAGGGCCTGATGATGCCGCCCGGGCTGTCCTTCTCTGCGGTGAGCCAACGCGCTCTCGAGCGGAACGCTCGGGTCGCCACACCGCGAAGCTTCTTTTCGTGGTCCGAGCGCATCGACCCTGAGTGGGTCTACCAACGTTTCGGCGGAACCCCGCCGGTCCAACACCTCTTTGCGTTACGAGAGGCAGTTGACCTCATCCACGCTGAGGGCGGTATCGACGCCGTGTGTGCTCGGCACTATCGATTCGCGACCGCGGCCCGAGCTTGTTTCGACGAGTGGGGAGACGGGTTCGAGATCAATGCGACCGAGTTGCCCGAGCAGGCGTCGGCGGTTACCTGTATCCGAGCGCCCGGCATGGTGGCGGATCACATCAGCATCGAGGAGGTACTACGCACCGCTCACGATGAGTTCGGCGTCGCGGCTTCGCACGCTATGTCCGAGTTGCGGACCAAAGCCTTTCGAGTTGGGCATCTTGGCGATATGAACGAGCCGATGCTTCTTGGCGCACTCGCTGGAATTGAGTGCGCATTTCGCCGACACGGGGTCGCTCATCACTCGGGCTTGGAGGCGGCAATGGCGTCGCTCACGACCAACGATTCAGCCGGGCATACTGGGAACGATCTCAACAGCGGAAGCGTTTCTTACCTATGAACATCCTGAAGAACCCCAAGGTGCTCGGCGCCGGAGTCGTCGGCCTCATCATCGTTGCCTTCCTCGCCTTCGGCGTCTTTGGTATCCAGACCGCCTTTACCGATGACGAAGTGAGCGAAGCCAATCCGTTTGCCGAGAGTGCCGGCGAATCGGGTCGGGCCGAAGACGTAACGTCAGCCGAACTCGCTGCCGATATGAACGACGCGATGGAAGGGGTCGAAGCGGTGACGGCCGACGAAGAGATGCCCGAGATGGAGGCCGAAATCCTGACGTTGGGCGAAGGTAACTTTGAAGGACGTTCGCACCCGACAAGCGGAATCGCGAAGGTGCTCTCCGATGGAGACGTGTCGTTCCTGCGCTTCGAGGAGTTCGTCACCGATAACGGCCCCGATCTCAACGTGTATCTCTCTGCTGCGCCGCTCGGTGCCGACTCGGGTGAGTACGACGACGACTTCATCGACCTCGGCGATCTCAAGGGAAACATCGGCGAACAAAACTATGAGCTGCCCGCTGGCATCGATCTCGAGAAGTACAACACCGTCGTAATCTGGTGTGTTCGTTTCGGCGTAGCGTTCGGCGCCTCAAGCCTCAACGCCTAAAAAACACGAACTGGTACAGGATTTGGTTGCTATGGCGACCGCTAGCTGTACCAGTTCGGGGTTTTAGGCGATGACTCCCTCGATTGGGGTGGCGTTGCCGGAGAGCACATTGCTGGCGTCGACGCCGAACCAGCTGGCAAGGGTGGCGTAGTAGTCGCTCATGCCCACAGTGGGGGAGAGGTTGTCCTCGTTGTCGAGTTTGGTGAGCGATGGCGATTCGCCGTGACGGCCGGCCACGATGGGGCCGGCAAGCATTGCGACCGACGCGTTCCCGTGGTCGGTGCCTGACCCGCTGGACCTGGGCCGTCGACCGAACTCGGACGTGGTGGCGATAAGGGTCGAGCGATCGAGATCGGTGTTTGCCAGATCGTTGCGAAAAGCGACAAGCGCATCGTTGAGTTCCATCATGAGGTAATCGTGCGAACCGGGCTGATCGTCGTGGGTGTCGAAGCCGCCATGGCTTACCTGCACGACCCGGAGCCCGGCGTCTGCCCGAAGCAATGACGCCGTCGCTGCAAGCTTTTGTCCGAGCTCGGTACCCGGGTAGGTCTCACGACGCTCCTGCTCGGCTGCCTCGGCAGCTTCGTCGCCGTCAGGGACCAATCCGCCGAGCATGTCGGCGAATTCCACGGCTTGGGCGGCGCCGAGCCTGGCCGAGGCGGTGAGCGCCGAGTTTCCGGCCGTCTCACTTGCTGAACCGTTGCCCATCGCGAGAACCGACCGTCGGTACTGTTGATACCAGGCGTCCTCGCTACGGAAGTACCAGCCCGCCTCAGCGTTCCGAAGGCCAGCGGTTACCGCTTTGTTGGCGAGGAGCGCCCGGGAATAACCACTTCCGCCGATGGCCAAGCCGGTGAGCGGAGCACCTACGTCGAGTTCGTCGCAGAGTCGACCGAGGAAACCCGTGGAGTAGTCGTCGGCCGACGATGTCATGCCATAGGCCCATCGGTTCTCCATTTCGAAGTGCGACAACCCGCCGTCGGTAAGTCCGACCCCTTCGATAACCGCCAACCCTTGCTGGTGGAGCCCAGCCAGCGATGGGTTCAAGCCCATTTCGTCGTCGAGGACCACGAGATCTTCGGGGTCGTGCATCATGTTTTCGCGCAGCGATCGCAGCCGACCCGAACCGTAGGGCTCAAGGGTGGCGAGCCCGTCGTTGCCACCATTGAGATCGATGACCACGAGGGTTCGGCCTTCGGGCACCGGTGTGAGGGGTTTCTTCGGCGCTCCCGACGGTGACTCGCTACTCGACGGAGCGACTGCGTCGGGCCAACGCTCGGCACTTCCGCCGAGGAGATAGGCGCCGCCGCCAATAGCGGTTGCCGTTGCTCCGGCGCCAAGAAGGAATCGTCGGCGGGAGGGATGGCGGGACTTGGGGAAATCGTGGGTGTTTTGGGTGTCGCTCATGTCAGTTGAAACTCCGGTGAGGCGAGGGCGATGCCGAGCAGAAGCTCGAGGGTGTTGTCGAAGGGGAACTCGTCGGCGGCGTCTTGCATGGCCTGGCGAGTCGAGTCGCTGACGTCGAAGAGGCCGCAATGTTGAAGGACGGCATCGACCTCGGGTTCGACGCTGCTGATGAGCCGATCGCTCAGCTCGGCTTGGAACATCAGATTGGTCCGCGCCAGAACCTGCGAGGCGGTAAGCCATCGCTCGTCGCCGGGCCAGCCGGCGACGTTGGGCGGGTCGTAGGGCGCATGACCGAGTTCGTACACCCACCACGGGTCGGGCTCGACGCTGTCGAGGCCGAGGATGGCGACCCCACCAATCAGGTACTCCAACGCGGTCTTTGCTCTGCTTCGAACACCGGCGAGGAAGTCGGGGTGCTCGATGATCGCTTCGAGTAGCGGGCGAAGTTCCAAGTCGTTCGAGCGAAAGATGTCGGCCAGTTCATCGAGCCGTGATTCGGACGGGGTGGTTCCCACGAGATGGCGATAGATGGCGCCCGACACGTGGCGAGCACAGGCCGGTTGGTCACAAATTTCATCGATGATCGACGTGTTCGTCCAACGTTTGCGAACCCCGAAGAATCGGAGAGGCCGGTCGTAGTGCTGTTCGGGGTCGAACCCGACCTCTTTGGTTTCGTAGTCGACGTACCAGCCCGAAAGTCCACGGGCTGCCACCCGAACATCGTCCTCGGTGTAGTTGCCTACGCCGAGTGCAAAGAGTTCCATCACTTCGCGGGCGTAGTTCTCGTTTGGGTCGTCGCCCGACGAGTTCGCTCCGTCGAGGTAGTAGAGCATCGCCCCGTCGATGGTCAGTGCCTGAAGCATCTCGCGAAAGTTGCCGAGGGCGTGTTTTTCGAGAAGGTCCCGCTGGATGGCGACGAAGCCCACTTCGGCCTTCTCGAAGCTCGACGGCATGTGGTTGTGCCAGAACCACGTCATCCGATCGCGCAAGGTGGCATCGGGCGACCACAACTTGCGAAGCCATGCGGCGATGAAGTCTTCGTTGTTGCCGTTTGCTGGGTCGATGAGTGAGTCGGCCTCTGGCTCAGCGTCGTACGCCTCGTCGAGGAGCGACCGCGCAAGCTCAAGAGGTGACAGGTTCGATGCTCTCTGCACGGCGCCGGGGTGTGCGGTCATGGTGAGCCGTCGCAGCACGTGGGCTCGAAGTTCGTCTTCGGAGGCGACTGGTTGCCGAAAGGCCGTGAAGAGCGATCTGCGGGAGAGCGAACTGCGGGAGAGGGTCGTCGTGCGAGTCGTAGCCATGAATTCGTTCTAGAAAACCGACCATGAAACAAACATGAACCCGTTCTTCATGTGTTCTTCATGAAAGAGATGGTTCACTAGAGGAGTGCGAGTACTGGTTGTCGAGGACGACATCCCCCTAGCGACGATTCTCGAGCGGGGACTTGTAGAAGACGGCTATGCCGTCGATCTGGCGCAGCGGGTGGTCGATGCGCGCCATAACGTCGAGTCGAACGACTACGACATTGTTGTGCTCGACCTTGGACTGCCCGATGGGAATGGTCTCGATCTCTGCGCCGAGTTGCGGGCACAGGGATATGCCGTGCCGATTTTGATGCTCACCGCACGTGACTCACTGTCGGACAAGGTGTCGGGTCTCGATGCTGGCGCAGACGATTACCTCACGAAGCCCTTCGACTACCCAGAGCTCGCGGCGCGGCTTCGAGCGTTGGTCCGCCGTCCTGCCGATGCCAGATCTCCGGTGCTTGAAGTCGGTGCACTTAAGCTTGATCCTGCTTCGCGTCGGGTGTGGTTGGGCGCGATCGTTGTGCCGCTTACAAGCCGCGAGTTCTCACTGCTTGAGTACTTAATGATCCACTCAACCGAAGTGGTTAGCCGGACTGACCTGCTCGAACATGTGTGGGACGCCAACTACGACGGCCTCTCGAACGTGGTTGATGTGCACATCGCCAATCTTCGGCGGAAGTTGGCCGGACCAGGTGGAACTGCCACTATCGAGACGGTGCGAGGCGCTGGCTACCGACTATCCACCGAAGAAGAGCCAGGCGAAGTGAAGGATCAATCATGAACCTCCGCGGAGTACGTCTGCGTTTGGCCATCGTGTACGGCGTCATAACCGCCATCACCGTCGGCGCCTTGGCTTGGTATGCGGCGTCTGTAGCCAGCGACCGGATCTATCAGTCGGCCGAACGCGACGCCGTCAGCAAGGTCGCCGAAGCCGCCATCGACCCCGAATCGGCGCCTGACAACATTTGGCAGGTCAACATCACCGACGAATGGGCCACAGCCCTCGGTGAGGAGTGGGTCGAACCGCCGCTCTTTACGATCGTCGCCAACGCCGGCGGCTTCGAGAACTTTCAACGGTTCGAACAAGATGGCACCTGGTTGGCGTTCACCCGACCACTCGATGCCGGGAGCACTTTTGTCGTCTCGGCCGTCTATCTCGAAGACTACGAATCCGACGTGTCAGGAATTCGATGGCGGATCGGTCTCGCCGCGCTCGGGTCGATGATCGCCGCAGCGCTCGCCGGTTGGTACGTCGCTGGCCGCTCACTCATCCCAGCGCGGCAAGCCGCGCAGCAGCAACGCGACTTCATCGCCGATGCCGCGCACGAGCTTCGAACACCCCTCGCCGTCATTCAAGCTTCGGCGAGTCACACGCTTTCCCGAGACCGCGAGGTCGACGCCTACCGGGAGTCGCTGCTCGAAATTCGCCAAGCCACCGAACGGGCATCTGCCGGAGTCGGAGAACTCCTGGAGCTCGCCCGGCTCGAGTCGGGCCAAGCCAAACCGCGTACCGCGCCGCTGCGACTCGACCTACTCATCGAAGAAGTCGCCTCTGGTGTCCGCGTTGACGACACAAAAGTCGAAGCTCGGCCAACCATCTCCGTGGTGGCGGATGCCGACTACGGGCTGCTGCGCCAGATCATCGAGAGCCTTGTACGTAATGCCGCGGCACGCTCCGACTCGGTGGTGCTAACCGCCACCAGTCATGCCGGCATGGCCATCATCGACGTGATCGACGACGGCCCCGGTTTCGATGCCGAACTCCTTCCCCATGTGTTCGACCGGTTCCGACGAGGAGACTCGAAGGGCTCGTCTGGCTTGGGAATGGCCATCGCAAAGACCGTCGTCGAGGCCCACGGCGGCAAAATCTCGGCACAAAATCGGGACGAAGGTGGAGCCCTCGTGAGGGTTGAGCTGCGTGTTTCAGCGCAGTAGCCGCAACGATTCGGTCGTAGTCCGACCGCGAGACTTCTTTGATTCTTGGGCCCTCGCGGTTCAATTTTCCAAGTTTTGCGTGTAATGATGTTCGGATGGGGAATCGCATTGTCGCGGTTTTCTGTTCAATCACCCTTGGAGGGGAAACATAGTGAAGAAACTTTTCGCGATCCTCAGCGTGCTTTTGTCGTTTGCACTCGTTGCGGCAGCATGTGGATCAGATGCAGCAGATGTAGTTGACGCCGGCACCGATGCCGTCGAAGACGCCGTTGACGGCGACGACGACGGTGCGATGGAAGACGACGCAATGGGCGACCATCTTGGCGATGGCTCCCTTGGCGTCGTAACCATCGAAGCAGGCGCTGAAGTACAGATCCGCTCGCTCAACGCCATCACCGGCGACGTGGCATTCCTCGGTGTGCCAAACCAGCGTGCAGTTGAAGCCGCAATCGCCGACTACGGCGACATTCACGGCTTCGGCGTTTCCATGGGCACCGGTCTTGACGACCTTTGTTCCGCTGACGGTGGCCAGGCTGCTGCTCAGACCATCGTCGCTGACGAACAGGTCATCGGCGTTATCGGTACCTCCTGCTCCGGTGCAGCTACCGCTGCTGCTCCGCTTATCGCGGAAGCCGGAATGGTCATGATTTCAGGCTCGAACACCTCGCCTGCACTTACCTCGGACCAGCAGGGTAACGCTGGCGAAAACTACAACGAGGGCTACTACCGCACGGCTCACAACGACCTCTTCCAGGGCGCTGCCATGGCCGAGTACGCCTACACCGAGCTCGGTCTCACCACCGCAGCAGCAATTCACGATGGCGATCCATACACCGAAGGTCTCGCCACCGCATTCATCAACGCCTTTGTTGCTCTCGGCGGAACCGACACCGGTTTCACCGCTGTAGCCAAGGAAGACACCGACATGGTTCCGGTTCTTACCGAAATCGCTGCCGGTTCACCTGAAGCACTGTTCTTCCCAATCTTCCAGCCTGCTGGCGACTTCGTCGCTGACCAGGCACCTGGCGTATCGGGTCTTGAGAACACGATTCTTCTTGGCGCTGACGGCCTCCTGGTCGACGGTTTCATGGAGCTTGAGCAGTCCGAGGGAATGCGCTTCTCCGGTCCTGACACCCGCTTCGGAACCAACACCAACCAGAGCACCGGCATCACCGCCACCGACTTCCTTGCAACCTACGAAGCCGCTCACGGTGAAGCACCAAGTGCTGCATTCTGGGGTCATAGCTACGATGCAACCGCAATGCTCCTCGACGCCATCGATGCTGCTTCATGGCTTGACGGTGACAACCTCATGGTCGACCGTGCAGGCGTTCGTGAATTCCTCACCGGCATCCGCGGATACAGCGGCATCATCGGAACCATTAACTGTGATGACTTCGGTGACTGTGGTTCACAGAAGATCACGATTATTGAGCACCTCAGCTCCGCTGACATCGAAGCCTCGAAAGAGAACGTTGTCTTCGAATACGTACCTAGCTAAATCCTTAGCTTCCGGAGACTGAGCCCCACGTCAGGGGATCAAGCTCCAATTAGACTTGTCCGGCGACCCCGTCCACTCTTTCGTGGCGGGGTCGCTGTGTTTTTGGCCTTCGCGGGGGAACGGGTCCGACCAGACCCGGACGCCAAGGCATAAAGGCACTACAGAAAACATGGTTAGAACAATGACGTTCCAGGGGAAGTGTTTCCGTTGACAAGCGCGGTCCAAGTAAAGGGTTCGAGACGAACCACCGTTGATTGGTTTCTGGTCTTGATCCGCGTGGTCTTGATCAGCCTGATCGTGGTGGGCATTCTCGCCTTCATCGCTCAGCAGATCGACCCGGAGAATGCGTTCGCCAAATGGCGGAACCCCGGGGCCAACCGGCTCACCGCCGCCCAGTTCAAAGGTTTGGTTGTTACCGGCCTGAGCCAGGGCGCGATGTACGGCCTTATCGCCCTCGGCTACTCGATGGTTTACGGCGTCTTGGGCTTCATTAACTTCGCCCACGGCGAGGTCTTTATGCTCGGTGCCTTCACTGGCTTCGTCACCTCAAACAAGCTTGCCGAAGCCGGACTCTGGGAAGGTGCCGCCTTCCTGCCGTCGGTCATCATGACCGCCATCCTTGCCGCTCTTATCGCCACCGGCGCCGCAGTCCTTATGGAACGGGTCGCCTATCGTCCGCTGCGAGGCAGCCCGCGACTTATCCCGCTCATCACCTCGATCGGTGTGTCGTTCTTCATCCAGAACGCCGTGATCTTGTTGTTCGGCCCAGGTGCCAAGAGCTACCCATCAAACCCCGAGTGGCTACAACAAAAGCGCAGCATTCTCACCTTTGAGGTCGAGGGCACCAAAATCCTCGTCCTCATCGTGGCTGCAATTTCGATGGCTGGCCTTTGGTTCTTCGTCGAGCGCACCAAGACCGGCAAGGCCATGCGGGCGGTTGCCGAAGACAAAGAGATCGCATCGCTCATGGGTATCAACGTCGACCGCACCATCGTCACCACCTTTGCGGTGGGCGGCGCGATGGCTGGCATCGCCGGAATCCTCTGGGGTTTGCTGTTCCGCTCGGTTATCGCCACCACAGGCTTCTTGCCAGGCATCAAGGCCTTTACGGCCGCAGTCGTCGGTGGCGTTGGAAACCTTGGCGGGGCAATGGCGGGCGGCGTTTCGCTCGGTACCGCCGAAGCCACCGCCCCTCTTGTCCTGCTCGAACCCCTCGGGGTCGACGGCGTGTCGCAGCTTCGCGACGCAGTGGCCTTTACGCTGCTGATCTTGGTGTTGTTGATTAAACCCACCGGTCTCTTCGGAGAGCGTCTTTCGTCGGAGGATCGAGCATGACCGCCGCATCAGTCCCAAACGCAGCCCCAGCGCTGCTTCCTGCAGATACCTCGATCGACTGGAACCGCATCACCCGGTTCGGTGGCCTTTTGGCCCTCGGTCTGGTGTTCATCTCGCTGGCTGGAATGCCGCTTGGTTTGAACCAGCGGACGGTTATCGAGCCAGTTCTTTCACTTGGCTATCTCGCCTTGATGTGGCTGCCATTCCTGGCCGGCTACAACGTTGGCAACGAGATCGTCCTTGAGGGTATGGAGGCGACCAAGAAGGGTCCGCGCGACCTTCTCGGCGGCCTCATCGTCGGAGCGATCGGCGGTGTCGGCCTCAGCATCTTGGTGCTGCTCATCGACAACTTCGACCTGCGAGACCCGCTGGTTAACTGGAGCCCACAACTTCTCGAGTTCCTCAACTTCGAGAATGGCGTTGGCTTTGGTAGCTGGATCTGGATTCCGTTCTGCGGTTTGCTCGGCCTGGCTGGTGCCTCGCTTCAGCTGATGTCGCAGACAATGCGGCGAGCAGTGATGACCGTCATTCTTGCCGTGATCGTCCTCTCGGTCTTTGAGTTCTTGATCATCGACATCGTCGACCCACTCAAGAAGGTGCTTTACGCACAGCAGGGCGGACTCAAATGGGGCGCCGCCATTGTTGTTGCGATTCTCGCTGCAGCGTTCTCGCTGTTCGGGCGCGAGCCTATCTCGCAGGTTCGCTCGAACTACAACGATGCAACCGGACCGGAGAAGTCTCGACAGACAGCGGTACTCATCGGCCTTTCGGTTCTGGCGCTCATCGTCATCCCGATGTTCACCGGAAAGATCACCCAAGAGCTACTCGCGAACGTCGGCATCTTCTTGTTGCTGGCGCTTGGGCTGAACATCGTGGTCGGCTTGGCCGGAATCCTCGACCTTGGTTACGTCGCCTTCTTTGCCGTTGGTGGCTACACCACGGCGGTACTTACCTCGTCGAACCGTGGCGAGGACTGGCCAAGCTGGTTCCCGTCAGAAATTCACTGGGTGCTGGCTCTTATCGCCACCGTCATCATGGCGGGCATCGTCGGGCTTATCATCGGTGCGCCGGTTATCCGGATGCGCGGCGACTACCTGGCCATCGTCACCTTGGGCTTCGGCGAGATCATCCGCCTGCTCTTCCTGTCGGACTGGCTCAACGGTTACTTCAACGGCGCCCAGGGCATCACCAACATCCCGCCCGCCGATTTCGGGATCTTCGAGATCAAGGGAACCGACCCTCGGTCGGTCTTCTATCTCGTGCTGTTCTTCGCAGCGATATCGATCTACGTGTCATGGCGCCTTGAGCGTTCTCGACTCGGACGAGCCTGGATGGCCATCCGTGAAGACGAAAGCGTCGCTGAGGCCATGGGCATCAATACGGTCAACGTGAAGCTGATGGCCTTTGTAGTGGGTGCGGTTCTCGCATCGTTCTCGGGCGCCATCTTTGCTACCAAGGTTGGCTCGATCTTCCCAACAAGCTTCCTCATCCTCGTCTCGATCATCATCTTGGTGGTCGTGATCGTGGGTGGCATGGGCAATATCGTCGGCGTCATCGTGGGTGCCTTCGTGCTCATTGGTGTGCTTGGCGGTCCAAAGCAGCCTGGTCTCCTTCAGGAGTTCAGCGAATACAAACTCCTCATCTACGGCGCCTTGCTGATTTGGATGATGCTCAAACGTCCAGAGGGTCTTGTGCCAAACGCTCGCCGAAGCCGCGAGCTTCACCAAGACGAGTTCCTCCAGGATGCCTGGCTCAAGGGCGAGGTCGATGACGCTGTTCCAGACTCTGGCGATGTCGACGGAACGGTGGCCCCCGCATGACCCGCCTTCTCGATATTCAGAACCTCAGCGTTACCTTCGGTGGGCTTCACGCCCTGAAGGACCTCAACTTCCACGTTGACGAAGGCGAAATCGTTGGTGTCATCGGCCCCAACGGTGCCGGCAAGACCACGTTCTTCAACATGATCTCCGGCATGGTCACCCCAAGCTCGGGCCAGATCCTGTTCGAGGGCGAATCCATGATTGGGCTCGATCCGAACCAGGTCACCCAACGCGGCATCTCGCGGACATTCCAGAACGTACGTCTCTTCGCCAACATGACGATCCTCGAGAACGTCATGGTTGCTCAACACTGTCGAACCTCTCGTGGCGTGTGGGGCTCACTTCTCAATACCAAGGGCTTCCGTCAGGAAGAAAAAGAGATTCGTGAACACGGCGAGAAGGTGCTGGGCTTCTTCGGCTCACGGCTCATTGGCTACCGCATGGATCAGCCCGCCTCGGTGCTGAGTTACGCCAACCGTCGCCGTCTCGAGATTGCTCGAGCAATGGCAACCAAACCCAAACTCCTGCTGCTCGACGAACCCGTCGCCGGCATGAACCCCATGGAGTCGGCCGAACTTACCGATCTCATCGGCAAGCTCCGCTCCGAGTGGGGCTTCACGATCGTGATGATCGAGCACGACATGGACGTTGTGCGCGATGTGTCCGACCGAGTCGTGGTTCTTGACCACGGTGAAACCCTGGCCCAAGGCAGCTTCGATGAAGTGTCGACCAACCCTGAAGTGATCGAGGCGTATCTCGGTCGACCATTGGAGAAGCGCAAATGAGCGATACCGACACACGCGTCCCGCTGCTCGAGTTCCGCAACATCAACACCCACTACGGCGCTGTTCACATCCTCAAAGACGTGAACCTGGCGATCTACCCAGGTGAAATGGTTTCCCTGCTCGGCGGCAACGCCTCGGGCAAGTCCACCACCCTCAAGACTCTGCTCGGCATGGTTACGCCCACCAGTGGCGAAGTTGTGCTCGATGGTGAAGTCGTCAACGACAAGCCAACCTCGTACCGCGTTGAGCGCGGCGTCACGATGGTTCCCGAGAACCGGCGGCTGTTCAAACGCCTGTCGGTGAAGGAAAACCTCGAGCTGGGCGCCTACCTGCGCAACGACAAGGACGGAATCGCCGAAGACCTCGAGCGCATCTACACGATGTTCCCTCGGGTCAAAGAGCGTCTCAACCAGAAGTCGGGAACCCTTTCGGGTGGCGAGCAGCAGATGGTTGCCATGGGCCGTGCGCTCATGTCCAGCCCGCGGGTGCTCCTCATGGATGAACCATCGATGGGCCTCGCCCCAGCACTGGTACAAACCAACTTCGAGCTCATCCAGCAGATCCACGAAGAGGGCATCGCCATCTTCATGGTGGAGCAGAACGCAAATATGGCGCTCTCGCTCGCCGACCGCGGTTGGGTCCTTCAAACCGGGCGCGTCGTTCTCGACGACACCGCCGAAAACCTCCTCGCGAACCCAGAGCTACAAAAGTCCTACCTCGGCGGCGCCTGATTTCTGGGCTCGCTTCGGCAAGCCTTCGCTCACTCGCTTCGGCAAGCCTTCGCTCACTCGCTTCGCTATGAGTCTTCGCGCTCGTGTCGCCCTTGCTGGCGCGGCCGGCCGACGTTGGGTTGGTCTTGCTTCGGCGAGCTACAAGCTTGTACCTGGCGGCGCTGAGATTTGGCGTCTGGGCACCACGCCACTCGCACCCGATCGAGCTGGGGCCTGAACCGTACGTTGCCGCGACGTGTGCCGACGCGAGGTACTTGAGCGTTCGCTCCGGGACAGCTGCTATTGCCCTGCGGGCGGCCCGTTCCGCACGGAGCGGCTCGCAGCGCGCCGGGAGGTTTGTGGTTCGTCGCAGACTTGCAGGTTTGTAGGTGCTCTGACCCCTTGGTCTGACGTGTGCTCTGGCACTTGCTCTGGCACTTGCTCTGACACTTGCTCTGACACTTGCTCTGACACCTGGTCTGGCACTTGCTCTGACACCTGGTCTGGCACTTGCTCTGGCACTTGCTCTGACACCTGGTCTTGCGGGCTCGTTTTTGCGCTGTCAGCGGCGAAAAAGAGCGAGAAAACCACCGAGACGCTGGGGCTACTGCCGATCACC
>CALGZB010000212.1 GCA_937934655.1 uncultured Acidimicrobiales bacterium
CCCCTTCGACGGCGACGGATTCAGCATGTTTGGTGGCGATGGCTTCTTTGGCCGGATGCAGGTATGGATCAGCACGCTTGCACAAGGCATGCGTACCGCCATCTTTGGGCTCATTGGCATGGGCCTGGCTCATAAGCTGCCCGCCCCAGAACCCATCGAACCGGGCTAAGGCCAAGCACCTTGGGATCTGAGCACCATGGGATCTGAGACACCTCGCCCAAACCTGTTGTTCATCATGAGCGACGATCACGCTGCCCACGCCATCTCTGCGTATGGCAGTCGGATCAACAAGACGCCCAACCTCGACCGGATCGCCGCCAATGGCATGCGCTTCGACTCGGCGTTCTGCACCAACTCGATCTGTGCGCCGAGCCGGGCAGCGATTCTTACCGGCACCTACAACCACGTCAACGGTGTCACCACCCTCGCAACCCACCTCGACAACTCGCTTTGGACCTTCCCGACAGCGTTGGCAGACGCTGGCTATCAAACCGCCATGATCGGCAAATGGCATCTGGGGCATGGCCCGCAGCACGATCCCGCCGGTTTCGACCAATGGCGGATCCTTCCCGGCCAAGGGCACTACCACAACCCGGTGATGCTCGAAGCCGAGGGGCGGGTAGTGGAACGAGGCGGCTACGTCACCGACCTCATCACCGACGACTGCATCGACTTTATGGACCAGGTGGCTCTGGCAGGTTCATCTGACGGTGATCAGGACAAGCCATTTGCGCTGTTCTGCCATCACAAAGCACCGCACCGAACCTGGGAGCCATCGAGAGAACACTTCACGATGTACGACGACGTCGACATCCCCGAACCCGACACGTTTCGCGATGACCTCGTTGGCCGAGCCGATGTCGTGCAAGCGGTGAAAATGCGGATGATGGATCTCGACCCCATCATCGACCTCAAGGCCAAAGTGCCCGAAGGACTCACCCTCGACCAAGAGATCTCGTGGCGCTACCAGCGCTACATCAAGGACTACTTGCGAGTGGTGGCATCGATCGACGACAACGTGGGGCGCCTCCTCGACTATCTCGACGACAACGGTCTTACCGACAACACCATCGTGGTCTACACGTCCGACCAAGGGTTCTTCCTTGGCGATCACGGCTGGTTCGACAAGCGACTGATGTATGAAGAATCGCTCTCGATGCCGTTCCTTATTCAGTACCCCAACCACATCGCCGCTGGTTCGGTATGCGACGACATTGTGGTGAACGTCGATTTCGGTCCCACGTTCCTCGACCTCGCCGGGGTCGACACTCCCGACCATGTGCAGGGCCGATCGTTCGCTCCCCTCCTTTCCGGCGACACACCCGATGACTGGCCAACATCGATGTACTACCGGTATTGGATGCACCGCGATGGCTCCCATCTTTGCCCGGCCCACTACGGCGTCCGCACCAAAACCCACAAACTCATCTGTTACTACAACGATCCGCTCGGTCAGCCTGGGGCCAACGGTCCGGCCGACCCAATCGAGTGGGAGCTCTTCGACCTGGCGACCGACCCGCTCGAGGTCAACAACGTCATCGACGACCCCGCCTACGCGCAGATACGACAAGAACTCGAAACCGAACTCGCCCGGCTTCAGACCCAAGTCGGCGACGACCCATTCGAGCCGGCGAGCAAGTCGGCTTAGGGCACGGGCTGGTCAGTTCAGCCGAACAAGTGCTTCGTGCTCGACCACGCACACGGCAACACCATCGACAGAGAACCGCACGTCAACAACCGCCCGCTCGCCCGCCCTGGTTTCGAATCGGTCGATCTCGATCGCCTCAACCAGTACATCCGCACCAGGTGCAACCGCCGCAGCGTGCACCACCTTGCTGCGGGTATGTACCCATGAACCATCGACCAGCTGTGTCGCAAAGACCCGGTTGGCAAGCGACGGCCATATGACCGGGTGCACCAGACCTTCCTGGTCGTAGAGCGGAAGATCCTCGCCTCCACGGGCGGCGTAACCGACCCAACGGGCATCCAGGTTCACCATCATTGGTTCAAGTCGCTTACCCGGACGTTCGGTCAAAAGGTCGGTGGCGACCTGCTCGCCTCGAACGGGGTCGAGGCGAGCACAAAGCCGGTCACCCACGGTCCCAGCGACGCCTTCGCCATCGGCCGCAACACGGATCTGTTCATCGGCGAGCACCGGCGCCCGAAACCAGACCTCGTAGCCACCTGACGTGACCCAGTCGGCACCCCACGCCTCGGCAACCGGACGGGTGAGATAGGCAAACACGGTTGTTCCCGCAACCACCGCTCCGTCGTAGCCGGCGGCCAGGCCGCCCTCGAGGGTGTGGACGGGGTTGTCGGCATGCTCGGGAAGGTTGACGGCCGCAATCGACCAATCCGCAAACTCAGCCGCATTGGTGACCTCAGCCATGTTTGCCCGGCTCCCAACCCGACGCCCCGAGGACGCGTTGCGCAAACGCCGTCGGCATGTCTTCGAGGTCGGTGGCCATCGTGTCGTTCCAGCGATTTAGGTACCCGAAGAACGAGATCGTTGCCACGAGCCCGGCGATCTGGTCGTCGTCGAAGTGCTTTCGGAGCTCAACAAAATGCTCGTCGGTGGAGGTGTTGGGCACCACCGCTGCGTTCAAGGCAAGGGTCAGCGCTGCGCGTTCGGCAGCGTCGAAGTGCTCACTTGTCGCAAAGGTCCACAGCTCGGCCAACTTCTCTTCGGTAATGCCCATCCGGTGAGCATTGTGTGCCGTGTGAGCCTGGCAGTACCGGCAGCCAGCAGCGCTCGAGGCGATCTGGGCGACCATCTGGTTAAGCGGTGGCGGAAGCATGGGATTTCCGATGATGGCGGCACCCATCTCGCTGAAGGCCTCGGCAAGACCCGGGACCCGAGCCATTGTCGGCATCGAGTTGGGCACGAAGCCCATCACGGCTTCGACCACGGCCCACTGTTCTTCAAATTGTCCAAGCTGATCGGCTGGCAATGGTTCGATGCGGGCCATGGTTAAGCGTCCTTTCCGGCGGGGCGTACCGCCGGGTTGTATCCGATAGTCGTTCGATGAAGCAGCCGGTCGTGTCCGTCATAGCCTCCAGTAGCCCGGTGCAACACACACCGGTTATCCCACATCACCAGCATGTTGGCTTCCCATTGGTGCCGGTATTGGAATTCGTCACGGGTTTGCCAGCCATACAACTCCCCAAGGAGTTCGCGTTCCTCGTCAGCGTTCATCGCCTCGCCGTCAACTCCCTCGAAACCAATGATGTAACCGAGCACCGAGTACAAGGTCTCAGCTCCGGTTTCGGGGTGGGTGCGAATGACCGGGTGAAGCTGGGTTGCATAGGCATCGTCGTTTGGTTTGATGTTCATCGACCGAGCATCAACGTCATCGTCGCCGTAGGTTCCGTCGGGGGCGTATCCGCCACGGGCCGAGTGAATGGCCTGAACCCCTTCGATCCGCTGCCGAAGCTCGGCCGGCATTGCTTCGAGCGCCGCTTGCTGGTTGGAGAACAGCGTGTCGCCACCCACTGGCGGGATGACCTTGCCGTAAAGACAGGTACCGTCGGGCGGGAACTCTTGGAAGCTCCAGTCGGCATGCCAGTTCTCGGCGAACAACGAAGACTTTTCATCGGCGGTTCGAAGAATTGCGGCAATGTTTGGATGGCCATCGATGGCCGCGAAGTAGGGGTCGACACCGAAGGGTCCAAAGTGAAGAGTGAACCGTTCGAGATCGTCGTCGCTCAGGTCTTGATCGGGAAACGCCAACACCTTGTGGTCGAGCCATGCAGCACGGATCTCGGCCACCACCTCGTCGGTTAACTCGGCAGAGAGGTCGACGCCTCGCACTGATGCACCGCAGGCTTCACCACTTGGACTGATATCGAGAGTCACCCAAGTGACGGTAGTACGACAGAGCTGGGCGCACCCAGAGCAATTTCAGAGTCACTGGCCATGTGTAAAGCTGCGGCCTATGAGCACCGAGAACGACCGCAGCCGAGCGTGGATCGATATCGTTCCTGACGACCAGTGGGCCGATGACCCGGCGCTGGCCGAGCAGTACGACGGAGTGGTCGACACGGGCTTTGCCAAAGTCGACAACATCATGGCAATTCACTCGCTCAACCCGCAGGCCATGGCGGCTCACAATGCGCTGTACACATCAGCGATGACCGGCACCGCAACGCTGCGAAAGGTCGAGCGCGAGATGGTTGCGCTGGTCGTATCGCTCGAGAACCACTGCCATTATTGAATCGTCCATCACCGGCGCGGTCTGCGCCGACTCCTCAAAGACGACACCTTGCTCGCTCAGGTCGAAGACGATTGGGAAGCTGCCCCGGTTAGCGAGAAACGAGCCGCAATGCTCGCCTATGCCGCGAAGCTCACTCGTTCGCCTGGCGAGATGCAGCGCAGCGACGTTGAAGCGCTCACCGCCGTTGGCTTCACCGACCGGGATGTTCTCGATATCGCCGAGGTCGTCGGCTACTACGCCTACGTCAACCGCATCGCCGATGGACTTGGCGTGCAGACCGAAGCCTGGATCCCCGACGACGCCCCCTAACACCCTCAAACATTGCCCCCAAAGTAAGAACGCGGGGTCTGACCCCGCGTTCTTACTTTTTGGCTTCGGAGTTCAGGCTGAAGGGCAGCTACATCTCGAATGGCGGCTTGCCCATCTGTTCTCGGATTGGCACGACCGCTGGGTTAGTGAGCGATCGTCGTTGCCAGTTTGCGCCGTCAACCACCAGCGTGTGCCCGCTGATGAACCGGCCATACGGCGAGGCAAGGAACGTGGCCGCCCAGCCGAGCTCTTGGCGCTCCCCCACTCGCATCGCTGGCTGACATAAATCCCACTTGTTCGGACCGCCGTGCGTGCGCGCAAGGTTCTCCTGGATATCGCCGGTCATGTCCTCGTGAGGCATGAGTCCGGGGACCAGACAGTTCACTTGGATGCCGCTGGGGCCCCACTCGACCGCCAACGATTCGGTGAGGTTCTTCACGCCGGCTTTCGCTGCTGCGGAGTGAGCAAACCCTGGCCCTCCCGTCCATGCGTACGTGGCGCCGATGTTGATGATCGATGCCGGAGTACCTGCATCAAGATGACGGCGGCCAAATTCTCGAGCGCAAAAGAACGTTCCGTTCAACGTGATATCAACAACGGTGCGCCAGGCGTTTGGCGACATGTCCTCGGCCGGAACCGGAAAGTTGGCAGCAGCGTTGTTGACCAGAACGTTCGGCAAGCCGAATCGCTCGGCGGCGGCGTCGAAAGCAGCGGCGATGGCATCGGGGTCACGAATATCGCACTCGACGGTGAGCACCTCGGCGCCCAACGCCTTCATTGCGTCCTCGCCGGCTTGGCGGTGCTCGAGCTTACGCGAGGCGATAACGATCGATGCACCGAGGCGAGCAAACTCCGATGCGATTGCTTTGCCAAGACCCGTGCCTGCGCCGGTGATGAATACCGTCTGGCCGTCGAACGTTCCTGGTTTGAGAGCCGTATCGCCAACGGGTGGTGGAGCGGGTATTCCCATCATGAGCCTCTGAAGTTTGGATCGCGGTCTTCGTCCCGGGCGGCCCGGGCCTCGGCGTAGTCGTCGGACTTATTGTTGAAGGTTTGGTAGAACAACTCGTCCTCCATCGATGAACGAATCTGTGGGCGGGAAAGATGGCCGATGACCCGCCGGGCCAGCTTCACGGTCACTGCCGGAGCGGCCGCAATCTTGGCCGCCATCTCTTGAGCGGTGCTGTCGAGTTCGTCTGGCTCGACGATTCTCGACACCACGCCAAGACTCAAGGCCTCCTCGGCCCCAAGCCGGCGACCGGTGAGCACCATGTCGCTGACAACCCCATGACCGCACATCTCGTAGAGCACACCCATCCCGCCTGTGTCGGGGATGACGCCATGGCCAACCTCGGGAAGCATGAACCGGGCATCGGGTGTGCAGATTCGAATGTCGCACAGGAGCGCCCGCTGAAACGATGCACCGATTGCCCAGCCTTGAATCGCGGCGATGATGGGCGCCTCGATGTCCCAGATCTGTTGGATGCCCCGATGGCCCCGACTCATAAGCTCGTGATGGGTGAGGTCGACTTGGCCACCACCGAGGGCCCCGACATCTCGACCCGATGACCATGACTTGCCTTCGCCCCGCCAGATCACGGCCCGAATATCGGTGCGCTCCTTAAGCTCGCCGAGCACCTCGAAGAGTTGGGCATCCATCGCGTCGTCGAAGGCATTGTGTTTGTCGACATTGTCGTTAGTAATCGTGGCGACCGGACCGTCGACACTCAGCGTTACACGTCCACTCATCGTCTTGGAGCCTCCAGATTCGTCATGGCGCCGAAACTAGTCGGCGGCGTGCTGGTAACGAGATTTCCGGACAGGCCACCCCACCTGCTCTAACGTGTCGGCGTGTCTGACGAAACAACCTGGGAATCCGCCGTCTCGCTCACCGGGCGGCTTCAAAACAAGGAGATCTCGGCACGCGAGGTCATGACCTCTGTGCTCGACCGGATCGACGCGGTCAACCCCGACGTCAACGCCATCATCTCGATGCGCGATCGCGAGGAGCTGATGGCCGAAGCTGCTGCGGCCGACAACACCGAGCCAACCGGCCCGTTCCATGGCCTCCCCTTTGCGGTGAAGGACCTCTCCAACGTCATTGGGCTCCCGACCCGCTATGGCTCGGTCCTCGGCACGACCGACCCGCTCCCCGTCGACTCGATCTTTGTCAGCCGCTTGCGTAGCGCCGGTGTGATCTTCATCGGCAAAACCAACACACCCGAGTTCGGCGCCGGATCGCACACGTTCAACGAAGTCTTCGGTGTTACCCGCAACCCCCACAACCTCGACCGCTCGGCTGGCGGAAGCAGTGGCGGCGCGGCAGCGGCTCTTGCTACCGGAATGCTCCCCCTCGCCGACGGCAGCGACCTTGGCGGCTCGCTTCGTAACCCTGCGGCCTGGTGCGGCGTGGTTGGTTTCCGTCCATCACTGGGAAGCATCGCCGCCGGCCCGGTGTCGAGCGGGTTCGTCAACGACTTGGCCACCAACGGGCCAATGGCTCGCACGGTCGAAGACGCCGCGCTTCTCTTCTCCATTCAGGCTGGCCCCGACGCTCGGGATCCGCGGTCACGTCTTACCCCGGGCAGCACATTCGCCCCGCCACTCACTGGCTCGCTCGAAGGCGTTCGAGTTGCTTGGGCTGGCGACCTCGGTCTCGAGTGGGATCCCGAGTCCTTCGACGTGCCAAAGGCTGCGTTGCAGTACTTCACCGACGGCGGAGCAACGGTCACCGACTCCGCCCCCGACCTCAGCCAAGCCATGGAGATATTCCGAGTGTTCCGCGGCCTCATGTACCGCGACCCTGGCACCGCGATTCCACGGGAGGTCTGGCAATCGGCCGAGACCCGCCACACGGTGAAGAAGACGTTGGCCGCCAACATTCAATACGGGATGGATCTCACCGTCGACGAAGTGATGGATGCCGAACTCGCCCGCACCACCCTTCATCTCAACGTGGTGGAGTTCTTCAACCACCACGACGTGCTTGCCCTACCCACCACGCAGGTCTCGCCGTTTCCGGTGGAGCTCGAATACCCCACCGAGATCAACGGCAAAGCGATGACCGACTATCTCAGCTGGATGACCTCGTGCTGCATCATCACCTCAACTGGCTGCCCAGCAATCTCGTTGCCCTGCGGCACGACGGCCGACGGCATGCCGGTGGGGATCCAGTTGGTCGGCGCGCCAGGCGCTGATCGCAAGCTGCTTGAAATTGCAAAAGCGTTCGAGGCGGCGGCACCGCCACCGCCCCGACCCGCCCTGTAGTTACCAACCAAAAGTAAGAACTCGAGTGCTTACAGACGCTCGATGATGATTGCTGGAGCCATTCCGCCGCCGGCGCACATGGTGATTAGACCAAACTGACCGTCGCTGCGCTCGAGTTCGTCGAGCACGGTACCTATGAGGATCGCCCCGGTTGCCCCAATGGGGTGACCAAGTGCCATTGCTCCACCGTTGATGTTGACCTTGCTGCGGTCGAGGTCGAGATCACGCTGGAACTTCTCGGACACAACCGCGAACGCTTCGTTGATTTCGAAGATGTCGATGTCGTCGACCGTCATGCCTGCCCGGGCCAGAACCTTCTTGGCAGCGGGAACCGGAGCGTTGAGCATGAGGGTCGGATCGTCGCCCATGTTGGCCGTGGCCACAACCCGGGCACGCGCCTTGAGACCGTTGGCCGAGGCGTAGCGTTCGCTGGCCATGAGGATTGCGCCCGAACCGTCGACCACACCAGAGCTGTTTCCGGCGTGGTGTACATGTTCGATCGTGAGGTCGGGGAACTTCTGGGCCACGAGCTCGCGGTAGGTCTTGGCGTCTTCGGTGTGGCGGTAGTCGGCAACCGCCGGGAAGCTCGGTGCGAGTCCGGCAAGCTTCTCGGCCGTGGTGCCTGGCCGAGGGAACTCTTCACGGTCGAGGGCAACCGTGCCATCGAGGTTGAGCACCGGAATCAGGCTGCGTTCGAAGCGTCCCTCTTCGATCGCTCGGGCTGCACGAAGTTGTGACTCCGCAGCATGGGCATCGAGCGCTTCCCGGGAGATGCCCTCGATGGTGGCGATGGCGTCGGCGCAAACACCCTGATGGGGCTGCGGGTGAATCTCCTGGAGGTGGGCGTTGCCCGCACCCATTTGCATCATGCCCTTCTTGGGCAGGGACATCATCTCGGTGCCGCCGGCGATAACCAGATCTTCCATGCCGGCCATAACGGCGTTGGCGCCGAAGTTGGTAGCGGTAATTCCCGAGCCGCAGAACCGGTCGAGAGTTACGCCGCTGGCCTTCACGTCGTAGCCAGCGTCGAGTGCCGACATGCGACCGATGTCGCCAGACTGTTCACTCACCTGCGAGCTCGTGCCCCAGATGATGTCGTCGACCTCGCTGGTGTCGAGGCCATTGCGTTCGGCGAGCGCCTTCAAGACCGTTGCGCCAAGATGCTGCGGGTGCAGGTGGGCCAGAGCGCCCTTGCCCTGCTTGCCAATCCCGCGAGGTGTGCGACATGCGTCGATGATCAGTGCTTCAGCCATGGTGGGAGTGCTTTCTCGTATTGGAGTTGTGGTGGGACTGCTAGTGGGGACTGTACCGGCAGGCCGTTGATCCTCCTAAGCTGCTGAGCCATGAGCGAACGCCACTCTTCCGAAAGACAGTTCGTCACTGTCCACAATCCTTCATCAAACGAGTTCGGCGACATCAACCTCAATGTCGCCATCCAAGGAACGGGGCCATTGATTCTTTGCATTCACGGATGGCCCGAGATCTGGTACTCGTGGCGCCATCAGATGGAGCACTTCTCGGCGCAGGGCTACACCGTGGCAGCCATGGATGTTCGTGGCTATGGCGGGTCATCGAAGCCCTACGACATAAGCGCCTACACGTTGCGTGAGCTCTGTTCTGACGCCGCTGCGGTTATCGACGAGCTCGGCGACGGACAAGCGATCGTCCTTGGCCACGACTGGGGCGCACCGATTGCGTGGAATACCGCCCGGCTCCACCCGGAGAAGGTCAGCGCCGTCTGCGGCATGAGTGTCCCCTACTTTCCGGTGTCGGCCGACAACCCTCTTGATAAATGGCGTGAGATCTACGACGACAACGACAAGTTCTTCTACCAGACCTATTTCGAGGCAGAGGGCGTGGGAGAAGCTGAGCTCGAGGTCGACTCTCTCCGCTCGCTCCGCATGATCTACTACGGCGCCTGCGGCGCGTCACGCAGTGAACCCTTCATCGCCGAGAAACCAGCCAACTCCACCATGCTCGATGGCATGATCGACCCCGACCCGTTTCCCGCATGGTGCAGCGACGAAGACCTGCAGATCTTCGCCGATGCCATGACCGCCGGCGGATGGCGCGGGCCGCTCAACCGGTACCGGGCACAACCGTTCGATGCCGCCGACATCGGCCAACTCGCCAACCCGAACCTCACCCAACCCGCGGCGTTCATCGGCGGCGAGCACGACGTGGTGCGCAAGTTCAACGCCGATGTCGACCCCTACGATTGGGCGTCACTTTGCTGCGACGACTTCCGCGGGACCACCCTCATCCCAAGAGCCGGCCACTGGGTCCAACAAGAAGAACCCGACGCAACAAACGCCGCCCTCGAAGCATTCTTCGCCTCCCTAAAATAACGAACTCGCGCGGGATTTGGCTGCCACGGCCACCAAATCCTGTACGAGTTCGGGCTCTGGGGGGGGTTAGAAGGTTACGGGGAGGTAGCGGGGGCCTCGGACCTGGCCGCCGGCCCACGTGACTTCGTTGGGCTTTGACACCTCAAACTCTGGGATTCGATTCATCCAGGTCTTGATTGCCACGTCCATCTCCATGCGGGCCAGATTTGAACCAGCGCAGCGGTGGATACCGGTTCCGAAGGCGACGTGGCGGTTCACCAAGCGGTCGATCTGGAACTCTTCGGGATTTTCGAAGGCATCGGGATCATGGTTAGCCCCAGGGAAGTTCATGATGACTTTGTCGCCCGGACACATGCTGACCCCGTTGTACTCAATCGGTTCGGCAACGACCCGGGCCATCGTGACCGGCGAGTAGAACCGGAGGAACTCTTCCAGCGCCGTCGGGAACAAGCTCTCGTCGGCGGCGAGGCGGTGACGGTCTGACGGATTCGATCCGAGATGCCAGAGCGCCGAACCGATGGAGCTCCACGTGGTGTCGATTCCAGCAATCAGTTGGAGGTTGCACATGCCGATGACGATCTCGGGATCGATGGGTCCACCATCGGGTGACTCAGCAGCAAGAAAGTGCGAGATGAGGTCGTCGCCGGGGTTCTCCATACGTTCGGCCACGGTGTCTCGGAAGAACTGTCGAATGACGTCGCGGTACTTCATCCGGAGCTCGGGGTCGGCCAATCCCAACTCAAGCACCGCCCGGACCCAATAGGTGAAGTCGTCGGTCATCGACTCGTCGACGCCCAGCATTTTGGCGATGAGTCGTGGTGGTATCTGTTGGGCGTACTGGCCAGCCGCGTCGGCTTCGCCGGTCTCGATGAAGTCATCGATCAACCGATTACAGAGGTCTTCGGTGTACTGGCGGTGCGGCTCGATGGCCTTTGGCGTGAAATGCGGAAGCAGGAGCCGGCGGGTCCACACCTGCTCGGGTGGATCGGCGCTGATGGGCGGAGCATTAGCCCCGTACTTCTTGAAATGGTCGGTCTCGAGGACCGCTGCGGGCTGCGGGATGACAAGTGGATCAGCCGAGGACAACTCGGGAACCATCTTGGCGAACGCCTGAACATCTTCGTACTTGGTAGGAAGGAACGAGCCGCCCCAGCGATCGCTGTGAGCGATCGGGCAGGAGCCTCGCAGCTCCTCCCACACACTGAACGGATCAGCGATGTACCCCTGATCGAGAATGTCGAAGTCGGTGGCCCAATCATTGACCGGCGGAGTCTCGGCCACTGGTCAGCCCTCGCTGATCACGATGGCGAACTCTGGGCAGTTATCCGCCGCGAGCTGCGCCTTTTCCTCGAGCTCTGAAGGAACCGAGCCATCCTCGTTTCGTTGGAAGGCCGTGCCCATGTCGTCGACATCGATGAGCTCTGGGGCCAACATGTAACAACGGTTATGGCCCTGGCATTTGTCTTGATCGACGACGAGTTTCACGGGGTAGATCCTTTTCTTCAGCCTGTTCGGCCTGTTCAGCGGCGGGACATTCTTGACATTAGCTCTCGGCCGCAGCAGCCAGAGCTTCGAGTGTTTCAGTCATGGTTCGTTTGTTGTGCGTTGCTCGATCGCTTACACCACTGATCTTGGCGCCCACCTTCTTGAACACTCGGCCGCGTTTGTCGGTGACGCTCTCGGTCACGACGGTGCCCGCATCAGTGGTTTCGAAGTCGTAGCGCCAGTTTGCGTAACGAATTGGGCCGGCGGTGGCATCGAAGGCAAAGCTCTTACCGGGTTCACAGGCCGTCACTTCGCACACGATCGACCAGGTCTTCCCGGCATTGTTGTTGTCGCCCTTGAATCGAGCGCCCAGTGCAGGCCCGGACGCACCCTTCACCCATGTTCCGCTCGTGGTCTCGGGCGACCAATCGCCCATGCGGGTGATGTCGCTCACCATCTTCCAGAGTTGCTCCGCTGGGGCGTTGATGGTCCGGGAAACAGAAACGACGTCAGACATGACCCAATCTTGTCAGACAGCTCTACCGGACGACAGCGTCAAACGACATGCCCGTCGAGTGCCTTCGCCATTCCGGCCGCGGCCTTGTCGCCGATCTTGTTGAACGTCAATTGCAACGCCGCATCGGTAAGCCCTAGCGGTCCGTTGAGCGTCAGTTCGGCATCGTAGGTAACAAAACACCCACCGTCTTGGGGCTCAACCGTGGTCACGTCGACCGAGGTGAGCAGCGAGTTTGAGGCCTTCGCCAGGACCTTGTGTGGCGCCTCGTACTGCTCGACCCGATAGGTAAGCGTTGCGCCCGTCACCGTGACGTCATAGGCGGCATCCAAGCCCGGGCCATCGCCTTTTATCTGCACGACTTTTTTCACGTCGGGGTCCCAGTTGGCGAAGTTGTTGAGGTCGGCCAGATAGGCAAACGCCTCTTCGGGACTCCACGGCGAACGAACTCGAGCAACGTAATTGGCCATACCTCATGCTGCCCCAACGTCAGAGGAAAACGGCGACGGACCCGCCGGTTTTCCCAGCGAGTCCGTCGATTTTTGTCATTCAGTTATGTCATTCAGTTACGTCATTCTCCGCAACATGGTCGGTTGCGTGAACCCTGCCGAGAAGGCGGAGTTACTAGAACTGGTTCATCGTGTTGTCTTCGCCCTCAGCTTTGAGTGCCTGATCGCCGGAGAAGTACTCCTTGTGATCATCACCGATGCTGGAGCCAGCCATGTCCTGGTGCTTCACCGTGGCGATGCCCTGGCGAATCTCCTGGCGCTGCACACCGGCGACGTAGGCAAGCATGCCTTCCTTACCGAAGTAGCCCTTGGCGAGGTTGTCGGTTGACAACGCAGCGGTGTGGTAGGTCGGCAGGGTGATGAGGTGATGGAAGATGCCGGCGTCACGAGCGGCATCGGCCTGGAACGACTGGATAAGCGCATCACATTCGATGGCAAGGCCAGTTCCGTCGTACTTCTCCGCCATGAGATCGTCGCGGTCGTACGCAGCCATGTCCTTGCCCTCTTCGGTCCAGCTGTCGAAGACCTGCTGGCGGAAGGAGAGGGTCCAGTTGAACGATGGGCTGTTGTTGTACACCAGCTTGGCGGTTGGTACGGCCTCACGAATGCGGTCGACCATGCCCTTAATCTGCCCAATGTGTGGCTTCTCGGTTTCGATCCAAAGAAGATCGGCGCCGTTTTGCAGGCTGGTGATGCAGTCGAGGACTACCCGGTCTTCGCCGGTTCCATCCTTGAACTTGTAGAGGCCGTTTGGCATACGGATTGGCTGGTGGAGAACACCGTCGCGCTTGATGAGTACGTGATCGTCCTGCGCATCGTCGAGGGAAACCTCTTCGGTGTCGAGGAATGCCATGTACTGGCTTGGGAGGTCTCCGGCTTCGCCAACAACGGGAAGCTTCTGGGTGAGGCCGGCGCCGAGCGAGTCAGTTCGGGCAACAATGACACCGTCATCGACACCAAGTTCGAGGAATGCGTATCGCACGGCGTTGATCTTGGCGAGGAAGTCAGCGTGAGGCACGGTGACTTTGCCGTCTTGGTGACCGCACTGCTTGGCGTCAGAAACCTGGTTCTCGATCTGGATGCAAGCTGCACCAGCTTCGATCATCTGCTTGGCGAGCAAGTAGGTGGCCTCTTCGTTACCGAAACCGGCATCGATGTCAGCAATGATCGGAACGACGTGGGTTTCGAAGTTGTCGATTGCTTCGATGACCTTGGCTTCAGCGTCGGCGTCTCCGGCGGCGCGTGCGGCGTCGAGGTCGCGGAACATGTGGTTGAGCTCGCGGGCGTCAGCCTGCTTGAGGAAGGTGTAAAGCTCTTCGATGAGGGCCGATACCGAGGTCTTCTCGTGCATCGACTGGTCGGGAAGCGGACCAAACTCGGAACGGAGCGCCGCAACCATCCAACCGGAGAGGTAGAGGTAGGTCTTATCGGTGCTGCCCTGGTGCTTCTTGACCGAGATCATCTTCTGCTGGCCAATGAAGCCGTGCCAGCAGCCGAGGCTCTGGGTGTACGACGCACTGTCGGCCTCGTAGTCAGCGATGTCCTTGCGCATAATGCCAGCGGTGTACTTGGCAATATCGAGACCGGTGCGGAACCGGTTCTGCAACTTCATCCGCGTGGCGGACTCGGGGCTAATGGCGTTCCAAGCAGTTCCCGCATTCGTGCGGAGGTTGCTGTAGGACTCCATGTCGGACATGTAAGAGCTCATGTCGAGGCTGCTTTCAGTATTTGGTGTCTAGTAGTGGGGTATCAATTACGTATATCTCTGAGGCATCTACGCACCCGGCCCAATGGGCAAAGGTCGCGTCGATCGGAAACACCCGCACTCTGAAGTACTGCATCCAGAAGTCATGCGAGGTTTCCTCTTGCCATCAACCTCGGCGGCCATGGCAAGGAACTTGAGCAGGCACCGCTGTGGGTGCGTACCAAGGGCTACCCGACGATTAGTCGAGTGCGGTGAGATCAAGGCCGAGCTGTGTGTCCATCGGAAGCTCGCGGAGCTCATCGAAGGAAAGCCCGCCAACGTTGCTCACGTCGAAGAGAAGGTTGGTGTCGGTGATGTTCATTGCGAATGCTGGGGGTGTCATCGAAACTGCTCCTGAGAGGTATGCAGCGCATATGTGGTTTGCGCTACAGCTCAACTATCGGGGATTTTGCATCCCGATGCCACAGTCCCATGAAGGTAATTTTGAGCGAAATTGCCGTTTTTAGCCTTCTTGGGACTTTTTTCGAGCCCAACACCCCGAAATAGGGGCCGTTCTTTCGCGTAAGCCGCGAATTTCGATGCGAACTTCGCAGCGGCGAGCCAGCGTTAGCGGCGGACAACCCACGGTCGAAGCGGGTCGCCCCACATGCGGTTAGCGCCGTCATAGGCGCCGCGAGCGATCTGTGCATTCACGATGGGGTCGGCCCACTGCGTCCAGTCGACCTCGGCCCATTCTGCCCACGTGGCGATGTATGCCGAGTTGAGCTGCAGCAGTCCGTAGTCGTAGGTGCCGTTGCGGTTTGGTCCGCCAACGATGTCAGCGGTCCAACGTGATTCGCGGAACGCAATGTGTTCAGCGAAGTAACAGACATGGGGCGTATCGCCGAAGCCGACGTACACCGCTTGCACTACCCAAACCGGCGCATCGCCGCATTCAGGAAGGAGATGTTCGGGCAGAAGACGAAGGCAGCCAATTTGATCTTCCGCGGCGCATAGTGCGTCGATGTCGTCGGCGACGTCGTTTCCTCGTCCGCCCAAGATGGTGTCGTAGCCTTTGTCGCCCGCAATCCAGTCACGCCCGCCGCCACCGTAAATGGTATCCTCGCCGGCGCCGGCGCAGATGATGTCGTTCCCACCGCGACCATAGATGGTGTCGTTTCCTCGTCCGCCGAGGATGACGTCGCGCTTGGCGGTGCCGCGGATGATGTCGTCTCCGTGGGTGCCAATGATGGTGGCCACCTCGCCGTGGCAGGTGGGCCCGGCGCTTACGAGTCCGGCATCGCCGGTACCCGATTTGGGGGCGCCGTTGGCAGACGCTGGACCGGCAACGGCCAGACCGAGAAGGGAGAGTACGAGTCCGCCGAGAAGAGTGACAAGAAAACTGGCACGCCGAGGAGCGGGATGGGTGACCTGTGGAACCAAGTGCATCCGGACAGTCTTACGTCCAGACAAGCCCTAGTGGGCATCTTGAGGCTGGTCGTTTGTCACCTAAACGTAACATTTGGCGTATTTACTGCCCACTTTTCACCAATTTCGGCAAGAAATGTTACAGAAGTGGGTCGTGTTTGGCCTGTAGTAGGTTCTATCGCCATGGGTGGAAGTGATAGAGCAGCGGCATTGGGCGTCCTGGCAAGCGTGGTTGTCGGTGGACTTTTAGCGTGGGCAGGGAGTATCGGCTCGGCCAAGGTCGGGTCGGTTCCAGTCTTTGCGCTCGGCGCTGCCGGAGCCTTCATCGTGAACTGGCTTTCTTTCGGGCCGGCCTTCAAGGCCCAAACCGAAAAGTTCTACGACCTCACCGGCAGCCTCACGTACCTGTCGGTCGTACTACTCGCCCTCATACTGAGCGATGACCTAGACGCCCGCGCATTTATCGCGGCTGCCCTCGTTGCGATCTGGGCCCTCCGGTTGGGTTCGTTTCTTTTCACCCGAATTCGCAAAGACGGCAAAGACGGCCGGTTCGACTCCATCAAGCCGCACTTCTGGCGATTCCTCCGGGCCTGGTCGCTCCAAGGCCTTTGGGTAACGGCAACACTCACCGCAGCGCTCGCCATCATTACCAGCGACGAACGCAAAGATCTTGGCGTCGTCGGCATCATCGGCATCATCGTGTGGCTTGCTGGCTTCGCAATTGAGGTCACGGCCGATCAACAAAAGAGCACCTTCCGAGCCGACCCCGCCAACAACGGCCGCTTCATTAGCACCGGCATCTGGGCGTGGTCACGGCACCCCAACTACTTCGGCGAGATCATGATCTGGACCGGGATGGCGATCCTTGCGCTCCCTATCCTGTCGGGCTGGCGATGGGTCATGCTCATCTCCCCCGTCTTTGTGTACCTCCTCCTCACCCGAATCAGCGGCGTGCCCATGCTCGAGTACCGCGGGAAGAAAAAGTGGGGCGATGAGCCGGAATACCAGGAGTACCTCGCAAAGACTCCATCGCTCATGCTTCGACCGCCGCGCTAATCGGCGCTCTTCCTAGGCCTTTCTGACCCACCGGGCCCCGGCCCTGAAAACACTCGATTAGGGTCCTCCGTCATGAAGGACGCAGTCGACTCGGCCTTGCTGGACTACTAATGGCGAGCTACCAAGAACCCGAGTACCTGCCGTGGGACGGTCGACGGGTGCCGCTTACCTTTCTGTCCGGTTACCTCGGATCGGGCAAAACCACTCTCATCAACCGTCTGCTCGCTACCGCCGAAGCGCCCATCGCTGTCATGGTCAACGACGTTGGCAAAGTCAACATCGACGCCCGGCTCATTCGCCGGCGCCATGGCAACACCATCGAACTCACCGATGGTTGTATTTGTTGCAGCCTGAGTGATGGGTTCGGGGCGGCTTTCGATCAGCTGCGAGCCCAAGAAACGCCGCCCGACCATGTGGTCGTCGAACTCAGCGGCGTTGCCGAACCCGACCGAGTCCTTCCCTGGTCGAAATCTGCCGGCTTTAAACTCGATGGCGTCCTCACCATGGTTGCCGCCGACCAGCTCGCCGAGATCGTCGCCGAACCAATCGTTGAACTCACGATCATGAAGCAGCTGGTAAGCGCCGATCTCATCGTCCTGACAAAGACCGACCTCATTTCCGTCGAGCAACGAACGGCCGCCGAAGGATTGGTACGCGAGCTCATCGCAAAGGGAGTCGATCATGGTCTGGCCACCGGCGGCATCGATCCTTCGACAACACCCATCGTTGGCACCGACGAACCAGGGCTCACCACAACGTTGCTCCACTTAGGTGGTCGACGAACCGGCGGCATTGACGACCTTCCCGCTCCGACGCTGTTCGATACCCACGTCACCGAGATGGTGCCGCTCCCCGACCCCATCGAACGCACCGACCTCGACGAGCTGCTGGGCGAACTGGAGCCTGGCGTCATGCGGGCCAAAGGAATCGCCCGAGACGCCGACGACCGACGCTGGAACATTCAGGTTGTCGGACGCAGAACCGTCGTCACCGAACTGTTCGAGGCCGAGCGCGAAGACCCAACCGATCTCGTCGTTATTCGAGTGGCTTAGTCGGTCGGTTGGCCGGGCCTAGTCGAGCTTTGCGCCAGGCTGAAATCCGTCTTCGGTGAACTCGATTTCGGTACCGCGGTTGATGCTTACCCAATCGCGGGCTTCGACATAGGGGCGGAACACTTCGGCGATCTTGCGCTCGTCGTCTTTGGTCTTTGGCCGCTGGATCTCATAGAGCTCAGGAAACTCGGCCCACGTGGTGACCGACTGCCACAAACGAAGTGCAGCCTCGCCGTCGGGCGGGTTGATAAGTACTGGACCAAACACGCACTCGTCGCCGAAGAACAGCGTGGGCACACCAAACCCACCAGCATCGAGCACCCGTTGATGTTCGGCGCGGATTTCATCATGGGTGGTTTGGTCGGCGATGGCTTCGTCGACGATGGCCGGGTCGAGACCAATCTCGGCCAACAGGTGCCTGGCAACGTCGGGATCGTGGGGTTTGTGTCCCTCGATATGAAGGGCCCGAGCAGCCCTTTCGTACCACCGGTCGAGGTCGTCCATGCTCGAGCGGCGAATGATGGCGCCGATACGCATCATCGACCAGCCATAGGACCAATCGCGCTCCCAGGGATGTTTCTTCCCCTCACGGCGATTCACCTCTTCGAGGCTGAAGAACTTCCAGTTGATCGTGATGTTGTTCTGCGCCCGAACATTGCGAATCCAGATCGATGTTTGGTACGCCCACGGGCACATCACATCGAAATGAAAGTCGACGGTTGTGGTATCGACACTCTTCTTAGCTGGGGCTACATCAGGGTCTGCCATATCGGCAGCTAATCACATCGGCCCGTCGCTCGACCAGAATCTCTTAGGAGAATTCGCGTGAGTAGTATTCGGCCATGATCGGACTCATCACGGGCAGCGGCTTCTACGAACTTCCTGATGTGGTCGATCGGCACCAAGTACGGGTCGGCACCGACTACGGCGATGTCGATCTCATCAAGGGTCAGATCGGCGACACGTCGGTCGGGTTTCTGGCCCGGCACGGGTCCGACCACTCGATCCCGCCGCAGGCCATTAACTACCGAGCCAACATCGCAGCACTCCATAAGGTCGGTGCCGAAGCAGTGCTAGCTACTGCGGTGAGCGGCGCAATCGATCCATCACTCTCGCCGGGCCAATTCGTGGCCATCAGCGACTTCATCGATTTCACTACCGGACGCCCCGACACGTTCTTCGATGGCGCCGACGGCACTGTCACCCATACCGATATGAGCCAGCCCTACTCGGCGAAACTCCGAGCACTCATTCTCCAAGCCGGTGCGTCGCAAGACATCGATGTTGTCGATGGCGGCGTGTATTGCTGTACCAACGGACCCCGGTTTGAAACCGCTGCCGAGATTGCGATGATGAGTCGTGCCGGCGGCACTCTTGTCGGAATGACCGGTTATCCCGAGGTAGCGCTGGCCAATGAATTGGGCATGGCGTACGCCTCGATCGGTGTTGTCTCGAACCCAGCCGCTGGCCTTGGTCTCGAACGCCTAAGTGCCGACGACCTCTTTGCCATCGTCGAGGATTGCAGCGGCCCACTTCACCAGCTGATCGCTGCGGTCGTTGCCGGGTGGACGTCCGTATGACGTCGGACGCCGCAGGGCGAACAAGACTGGTCGGCGACTATGTGATGCCGGGCGAAGGCGACGGCGTGCTCATCGCTGGTGGCGCCATCGACATCGACGCTGCCGGCCGGATCGTTGGCGTCGGCACCGAAACCGAACTGGTCGTAGCCACCCCCGACGGCACGACGGTCACCACCCGCAATCTAGGTGGATTGCTCATGCCCGGGCTCGTCAACACCCACGCCCATACGCCGATGACCCTCGTGCGTTCGGCCGGCGATGGTATGGCACTGCAGCAGTGGCTCACCGACGCCATCTGGCCACGCGAAGGAAAGATGTCGGCCGACGACGCGCACTGGGGCATGGTGCTCGGCTCACTCGAGATGCTGCTCGCCGGGGTCACCACCAGCTGCGAGATGTACTTCTTCGAAGACGCCATGGTCGATGCCGTCAACCTTACGGGCGGCCGGCTGGTGCTTTGCCCGGGCGTCATCGCCGCATTGCTTCCGGGAGGCGACGTCGAACCACGCATTGCCGAACTCGCGGGGCTGCACGCCCGCCATCACAACCCGGATGGGCGAATCACTGTTGGGTACGGCCCGCACTCGACCTACGACCTCACACCTGAACAAATCGGCCGTATCGCCGCCCAGGCACGAGACGTCGATGCGCTGGTGCATATTCACCTCGAAGAGACTCAAACCGAACGCCAGCAGGTCATCGACGCCTATGGGCAATCGGCCACCAAGATGCTCGCCGAGCACGATGTATTCTCGGGCCCGGTTATCGCTGCTCACGGCGTTTGGCTCGATGCCGATGACCAACAGATTCTTGCCGATTCGGGGGCGGCGGTGGCTCACTGCCCG
>CALGZB010000213.1 GCA_937934655.1 uncultured Acidimicrobiales bacterium
GCAGGTACGAATAAACCGAGCGGCCTTTTCGGAGGACTCGATATCGAGAACGCCGGCCAGCACCTTGGGCTGGTTACCCACAACGCCGACGGGCTTGCCGTCGAGTCGGGAGAAGCCACAGACGATGCTGCGTCCCCAAGCAGAGTGGTATTCGAGGAACTCTTCGTCGTCCATCACGGCGGTGATGATCTCGATCATGTCGTACGGGACGTTGGGCGAGTCGGGCACCATCGCGGCGAGCTCGGGGATAAGCCGGTCGGGGTCATCTGTGGGCTCGGATTCGGGTGGCTTCTCGAGGTTGTTGGCCGGGAGGAAGGAGAGCAGGTGCTTGACGCTGTCGAGAACGCTCTTTTCGTCTTCGCCTACGAAGGTGGCCACACCGGATTTCGACGAGTGGCTGCCTGCCCCACCGAGCTCTTCGAGAGTTACTTCCTCGCCGGTGACGGTCTTGACTACATCGGGGCCGGTGATGAACATGTGCGACTTTTCGCGGACCATGAAGATGAAGTCGGTCATGGCTGGGCTGTAAACTGCGCCACCGGCGCATGGGCCGAGGATCACGCTGATCTGGGGGATGACTCCCGAGGCAGCGACGTTGCGGCGAAAGATGCCGCCGTAGGCGTCGAGGCTGACAACGCCTTCTTGGATTCGGGCACCTGCACCGTCGTTGAGACCGATCATCGGCGCACCAACAGAGTTGGCGAGGTCCATCACCTTGTGGATCTTCTCGGCGAATACCTCACCAAGGGCGCCGCCCATAACGGTGAAGTCTTGGGAGAAAACAAACACCTTGCGGCCGTCGACAGTTCCCCAGCCGGTAACGACGCCGTCGGTGTAAGGGCGAGTGTCGAGACCAGCGTCGAGGGCTCGGTGACGAGCCAGCATGTCGAGCTCGTTGAACGATCCTTCATCGAGGAAGTAATCGATGCGCTCGCGGGCCAGCATTTTGCCTTTGGCGTGCTGGCGCTCGACAGAGCGTTCGGAGCCGGCATGCAGGGCTTCTTCTTTGCGGCTCTCAAGGTCGGCGAGACGGTCAGCCAGAGGTAGTTCAGACATATAACGGCACGTTACTTGGCAAGGCCCAAGGCACCGAAACCAGACTGTGTTTCACCGCATGAATCGCAGGCCGAACAAATTCGTTTGTGTGCATCTTCTAGAGTTCTCTGATGAGAACCTTGCGTGAACTGTGTGTCTTTTGTGGATCGTCAACCGGGACGAACCCACTGCATTCGGCAAACGCGAAGGTGTTGGCGGAGTTGATGGTGGCCGACGACATTGGTTTGGTCTACGGCGGCGGCGAGACCGGGCTGATGGGTCTGATTGCCGACACGGTTCTGGGACTCGGTGGTCGAGTTACTGGCGTGATTCCGGTGTCGCTTGGCAAAGAGGTGGCGCATCGGGGTCTCACTGAGCTCATCGAGACTGAAACCATGCACGAGCGCAAGGCGCTCATGTACGAACGCTCCGACAGCTTCATCGCCATGCCCGGCGGGTTCGGCACACTCGAGGAGGTCGCCGAGGTGGCCACCTGGCGCCAGATTGGTGTGCACGACAAGCCCGTCGGGTTCCTCGACAGCGACGGCTACTACACCGACCTGTTCGCCTGGATCGACCGGGCGGTCGACGACGGGCTGCTGAAAGCCAAGAACCGGCAGCTCGTGCATCAGTCGCCCGACCCGGCCGCCCTCCTCGACATGCTGCGGAACGACAACGTCGCCTACGAGCCGAAATGGCAGTAGCGGCAAAGGTTGATTCTCCGTCTCGTTGGGCGCCGCTTGCCGACTACCGCTTCGCTCTGGCCACAGCGCTGCTGATTCTGAACGACCGGGTGTTGAAGACCGAGTGGCCGGGCCTTGTCACGGGCAAGCTGAGCGACTTCTTTGGCCCAGTGGTCTTGGCAACGATCCTGGCGGTCGTGCTTCGCAGTCGTTCTGGCAGTGGCGCCGCCATCGCTGCGGTGCAAAGAAGTGTCGGTGTTGTTGCCGCTTTCATGGTCGCTATCAAGGTTTCGCAGCCCGTCGCTGACATGGTCGCCGACCTTCTTGCTCCTGCAACCGGCGCCAACACCCAGATCATCGCCGACCCGGCCGACCTGATTGGGTTGTCGGCGTTGTTGTTCGTGCCAGCAATCATCTCGTCGCCTCGGGTCTTGGTCGATCGACGGATCGTGCGTTTCCTCGGGTTAGCTGTGGGCCTTTATGCCACCGTTGCGACGTCGTCGATTGATACCGATGCCCACGACCGAATCGGCGTGCTCGGTGGCGAGATCGTTGCCTACGACATCACTACCGACTTTGGCGATCACTACTCGGCGGTCGTGCTGCGCGATGGCGAGTGGGTCGAGGACATCATCATCCGCGGCGGCGACATACCCGAGGGCGGTCAACCCAATCCGTATTGCCTGAGCTCAGACGAATCGATCTGTGTGAAGGGTGATGGCGCGTTTCGGGTACTCGAGTCCGCAGATGGGGGCGCAACATGGCGGACGGTGTTCGACGTCGACGAAAACGAAGCCTGGCTGACGTCCACCAACTTCGATGTCATCGTCGATAGCAACAGTGGACCTGGCGAAGTACTCGAACTCGATGACGGCACGTTGATCGTGTCGATGGGTGAGATGAACCCGATTACCAGGTCGCCGGTTGGCGCCTGGTCGCCGACCGATGTTGATGTGCGAGCTTTCCCCTTCTGGGATTGGCTGATGATTGCGGCCAGCGTGCTCGGCCTTGTGAACGGCCTAGTTCTTGTCGCTCGGGCAAAGGGCCGGGTGAGGCTCTTGGTACCCGGCATTCTCATTCTGCCGTGCGTACTCCCGTGGCTGGCAGGTGCCGGGTTCTTCTGGGTGGGCGGCGAAGCGCTCGACCTTCTCACGGGATTCTTGCTCGTCGGCGGTGTTGGAGGATGGCTCGTAGTGGCGATTCTCAACCTGATTGCTTGGGTCGAGGTGCATCGAACCGAGGAGCGCGGCCTAGCGACGCTAGGCATCACGTTTGCAACGGCCATGTTCGCTGCTGCACTCACCGTCGTTCCGTTGACCCTTTGGTTGATGGGAGTCATCGACTGGCCGGTGGTCCGGGTAAGCACGGTGGCTCTGGCTGTAGTGCTCGTCATTGCCGCCGTGGCTGTCGCTGTCTCGCGGCGCGTCGAGCTGAAGCCACCGGCGAATCCGGCACCTGTGCCTGGGATTCCCTCGGGGTTCCCTACGACCAGAGTCGACGGACAACCACCGGCTCTCTAGTATCTCGGCCATGTCTGACGCAACCGAACCTGTACTCCTAACCGAACGCCGCGGCCACGTGATGATCATCACGCTCAACCGACCTGAAGCTATGAACTCGGTCAACCAAGAGTTGGCCAACGCCATGGAAGCTGCGCTTGAAGAACTCGATAGCGACGACGACCTTCGGGTGGGCGTCCTCACCGGAAACGGTCGGGGCTTCAGCGCCGGTATGGACCTCAAGGCATTCGTCAGCGGCGGCATGCCGATGGTCGAAGGCCGGGGCTTTGCCGGTATCTGCGAGCGCAGCGCCGAAAAGCCGCTCATCGCTGCGATCGAGGGTTTCGCCCTTGCCGGCGGCCTGGAGATCGCACTCTCGTGTGACCTCATGGTGGCCTCTGAAGGCGCAAAGCTCGGCATTCCTGAGACTGGTGTTGGCCTCTTCGCTGGCGCTGGCGCACTGCTCCGCCTGCCGAAGGTTCTGCCGTATGCCAAGGCCATGGAGATGGCACTCACCGCCAAGCCGATCCGCGCCGAGGAAGCGTTGGCGCTCGGCATGGTTGCCCGAGTCGTTCCCAAGGGTGAAGCCCTCGACGCCGCCATCGAGCTGGCCGAGTCGATCGCCAAGAACGCTCCGCTTGCGGTTGCTGCTTCGAAGAAGATCCTGAAAGAACTCTCGATGCAGACTGATGAAGAGTTCTGGGCTGGGCACAACCCGATCATGCACGAAGTGTTCGGCTCAGAAGACGCCATCGAAGGCGCCACCGCCTTCGCCGAAAAGCGCGATCCAAACTGGCAAGGCAAGTAATTCGCCAACCCGATCAGAGCAAAAGTAAGAACGCGGGGTCTGACCCCGCGTTCTTACTTTTTCAGGTAGACCCGGCACTGTTAGTAAGACCGGCGAAGGCTAGGGCTGCCTGAGCGCGGAGTAACTCCGGGTCCTCGCCGAGGGCCATCTGTGTGAGCAGTGTGTTGGACTGGATGTCGAGAAGTGCGGCCGCAACCGGCGTCGAGACGTCTGGCGAGATGTCGCCGCGTTCTTTGGCTCGGTCGATCCACTCGGCGTAGGCCAGTCTGGCGCTTGAGCGGAGGCCTTCGACCCTCGCTCGTGTCGCTGGTCCGAGGCGACTCGGAGATTGCTGCATCTTCACGAGCAAGCAGCCGGCCGGACCGGATCGATTGATGTCGGTCAAGGTTTCGAGAATCGCGGTAAGGGTTTCGCCGAACGGGCGATCGTGAGTGGTTTGCTCCAAGAGTGGCGACAGGACGATCTCGGCGTAGAGCTCGAGGGCTGCGTCCATCAGCCCGTCCTCGCCGCCAAACTCGCGGTAGAGGCCAGGTTTGGATACCGAGGCACGGCGACACAGCTCGTTGAGCGATATCCCATCGATGCCTTCGCGCCAGTAGGTCTGCAGAGCGATACCGACGACTTCGTCGCGGTCAAACGTTTTCGGTCTCCCGATCGGAGTTTTGTCGGGGTCGGTCACAGCGGCTTCAGATTACCGTACCGGTCGGTACACAAGAAAAGACCCAGCGCTGCTCCATCCAAGGTTTCCCGCCGAATCGGGTTATGGTGGACTTTAATACCAACCGGTACATTATGCCCGCAACCGCGGACGCATGTTGAAAGAGGCGCGATGAAGAAGCTCAGCACGTACGACGAACTGAATGCCTCGGCGCTCATGTTGGTTTCACCCGAGTGGTCCAAAGTCAAAGCGGCCCGCGAGAAAGCCGACTCGTTCGAGACACCAAGCGTCACCATCCCCACCGAGACTCGGACGATTGCTGGTCGACAGATCCGTTTGGCCGAGGGTGGCCCAACCGATGCACCACTCGTGGTCCTGCTCAGCCCATTTCCCGAGAGCATTTTGACCTTCGCCGGATCCTGGGAAGCGCTCACCAAAGAGTGCCGGATAATCGCTATCGATCTCCCCGGGTTCGGCGCATCCGAGGGCGACCGCAACGACATGTCACCGACGGCACTCGGCAACCACCTCAAAGCGATTTTCGACGAGCTCGACCTGCAAGACATCCACCTCGTTGGACCCGACGTTGGAATGGGTGCGGCGCTTGCCTATGCCCTCGACCATGGCGAGCGTCTGTCGAGCCTGGTGGTCGGCCACGGCCCAGGTGCACCGGGTCCTTTCAAACTGGCCCGGATGATCAACATGCTGGCCAGTTCAAAAATCATGCGTACGTCGACCGCCATGCTTGGAGCAGGCCCGCTCATAGCGACCACTGGAAAGCTCGGAGCGATTCGTCATCGCTCCAACCCAACCCAGATCGATGATTACAAGAAGGCCTACTCCGGCCGAGCATCTGAGGTCATTCACTGGTTCGAAGACTTCCGTGCCAAGGCGGCCGTACTCTCCGAACGAGTCGGCGACATCCAAATCCCGACACTCGTATTCTGGGGAGATCTCGACGTCATGTTCCACGTCAGCAACGCCGAACTGCTGAATGACGCCCTACCAAACAGCAAGCTGGAGATCTTTCCCGAAGCCGGCCATCTCTCGTGGTCCGACCAACCCGAAATGTTCGGGTCAATGGTCATCGACTGGGCCCAGGGTGGGTACAAAACCGTCTAAGCGAGACCAAAAGTAAGAACGCGGGGTCTGACCCCGCGTTCTTACTTTTTACAGGCTGGCGAGGAAGTCGGCGATTGCTGGGTTGACGATTTCTGGGTGGGTCATGTTTGGGGCGTGGGCTGCGCCTGGGACTCGCACAAGGCCCTTGCCGTTTGGCACGGCTGCTTGGAGTGCTTCGGCTTTGTCGATGGTGATCGATTGATCGTCTTCGCCATGAATGCTGAGCACCGGCATAGTGATCTCACCCAAGCGGTCGGTGATGTCGTCTCGGCCCAGCAACGTCTCGGCGGCGAACTCCATGTCTTCGGCGCCAGCGGCTCGACGGGTTTCCCATTTACCGATCCACTCGGCGTTGAGGGTGGGGTCGGCGATGATGAGTCCGGCGACAAACTCACCCACGTCGCCGAGCGGTTCGCCACTCATCCAGTGACCGACCATGCCTCGGTAACCTTCGAGGGTTTCGGGCGGATCAACACCCGACTCCGAGTCGATAAGCACCAACGCTTGTACCCGGTCGGGGTGCCGGAGAGCAGCGCGTAGTGAGAGGAATCCGCCCTGCGACATTCCGGCAAACACAGCTTTGTCGACACCGAGATGATCGAGCAGTGCGACAGCATCGTCGGCAGAATCCCAGTAGGTGAAATGCTCGGTGGCAGTGGTGCCGCCGAAGCCGCGCTCGTCCCAACGGACGCAGCGGTAGGTGTCGCTGAACGCAGAAACCTGGTTGTCGAACATGGTGTTGTCCATCAGGAACCCGTGGCTCCAAATGATGACGGGCAGGTCGCCGCCAGTGTCTTCGTAGTTGATGTTCTGTCCGTTGATTTCAGCGACTGGCATAACTTGCTCCTAGTTAGTAGCGGCGAGGACGGCGGCGAAGCCGGCGCGGACTTCTTTTATGAAGGTTTCGGGGACTTCGAAGGCGGCAAAGTGGCCACCCTTGTCTAGCTCGTTCCAGTAGACGATGTTTGTGTAGCGCTTGGATGCCCATCGTTGGCTGGAGCGGATGATCTCTTTGGGGAACGAGCTCACAGAGGTGGGCTTGTCGCAGGTTCCGGTACTGAAGTTGTCGAAGCTCTCCCAGTACAAGCGAGCCGACGATGCACCCGAGCCGGTGAGCCAATAGAGCATCACGTTGTCGAGAAGTTCGTCGCGGCTGACGGCGCTTTCAGGGTGTCCGTCGTTGTCGGTCCATGCCCAGAACTTCTCGAGCACCCAGGCCAGCTGTCCGGTGGGTGAATCGGCCAAGCCATAGCCAAGGGTCTGTGGACGGGTGCTCTGTTGTTTGGAGTACCCGGAGTCCCATTTGCCGTAGTGGGCGAAGGCTTCGAGTGCGGCGTTCTCGACATCGGTGAGGCTGTCCATCGTCTCGGGGTCGGGCCCAGCTACGGGCATGTTGGTGTGAATGCCTCGACAATTCGAGACCTCGAGCATGCCGATCTGGGTCGTCACCGCTGCACCCCAGTCGCCGCCCTGGGCAACGTAGTCGTCGTAGCCGAGTCGGCCCATAAGGGTGTCCCATGCTCGGGCGATCTTCTCGACGCCCCAGCCGGTTTCGGTTGGCTTGCCGCTAAAGCCGTAGCCGGGAAGCGATGGGCAAACCACGTGAAAGGCTTGCGATGCGTCGCCACCGTGGGCTTCGGGGTCACGCAATGGTTCGATGACCTTCATGAACTCGACGACCGAGCCGGGCCAGCCGTGGGTCATCACCAGCGGCATTGCGCCTTCGACTGGCGACGGAGCGTGGATGAAGTGGATGTCGAGGCCGTCGATTTCGGTGGTGAAGTTGTCGTAGGCGTTGAGTTTGGCTTCGGTTGCTCGCCAGTCGTAGCCGTCAGCCCAGTAGGCGGCGACTTCTTGCACGTAGGCAAGCGGAATGCCCTGCGACCAGTCGTCGACCGGTTCGGCTTCGGGCCAGCGGGTGCGGGCCAGGCGATCTTTGAGATCGGCCAGGTCGGCGTCCGGGATTGCGATGGTGAATGGAGTGATTGCATCAGACATGTGTGTTTCTTCCCCCAACGAAGCGGTCTGTGGCGTACGGTAATCGCACTATGGATCTGCCGGTGAATCCTCCTGTTAAGCCCATGCTCGCCAAAGCGCTGAAGGCCATTCCTGACGGAGACCTGTCGTTTGAGCCCAAGTGGGATGGGTTCCGTTGCATCGTGTTTCGTGACGGCGACGAGCTCGAGCTGGGCAGCCGTAACGAGAAACCGCTGACCCGGTACTTCCCAGAACTCGTCGAGCCGTTGAAGGCCTGTCTGCCCCCAAGGTGTGTGATCGATGCCGAACTCATCGTGGCGTCGGGCGATGCGCTCGACTTCGATGCGCTTCAGCAGCGGATTCATCCGGCTGAGTCGCGGGTGAACATGTTGGCCGAGAAGACTCCGGCCGAGGTGATGGCGTTCGATCTGCTGGCTCTGGGCGACAAGAACCTCATGGAGACTCCGTTCGGTGAGCGCCGAAAGCTTCTCGAAAGCATCGCTGGCGACTTCGCTCCCCCACTCCGACTTACCCCCACAACCACTGATCAGACGACGGCTCTGAAGTGGTTCGACCAGTTCGAAGGTGCGGGCCTCGACGGTCTCATCATGAAGCCGCTCGATGGGCTGTACCTCGAAAACAAGCGGAGCCAGTTCAAGCTCAAGCACACCCGCGAGGCCGATTGTGTTGTGGCCGGGTACCGCACGCATAAGAGCGGCGACGGCGTGGGGTCGCTCATGCTGGCCATGTACGACGACGACGGCAACCTCAACCACATGGGTGTGGCCGCCAGCTTCACGGCCAAGCGTCGAGGTGAGCTGGTCGACGAGCTTGCACCTCACGTGCTCACCGACTTCAGCGAACACCCATGGGCCAGCTGGCTCGAAGCCGAGGCTCACCAAGATGCCGACGGCAAGATGCCCGGCGCACCCAACCGGTGGAGCGGCGCCAGCGGTCGAGACATGTCGTGGACGCCACTTCGTCCGACCCAGGTGGTCGAGGTTAGCTACGTGCAGATCACCAACCAGCGGTTCCGCGGAACCACCCGATTTGTTCGATGGCGCCCTGACCGTGATGCCGAGTCGTGCACGTTCGACCAGCTTGAGGAGATCGTGCCGATTCCCCTGAGCAAAGTGTTTGTGCCGGAGAGCTAGGGACGGACCAACGTCATCGAAAGCAACCCAACGAGCTTTGGGGGATTTCCCCTATCGACTCGGGTTGTTCGATCCTGCACCATTTGCTTATGGAGACAAAAGCGCCGAAATCAAGAGCCCTTGAATCGCGAGTGGTGCATGGATCGGCTTCGGATGGCTTCTCAACTTCGATGATCATCCGACCAAGGTGATCATGACGGGCATGGCCCTTGGTGTGTGGCTCGCCCTGTCTCTGTTATTCGCTAGGCGCTAACCAGTGCGTTGGCGATGATCGTGACGATGTCGTCGGCTTGGGTGAATGACATCGAGAGCGGAATCCGCATATCGATGAGTTGGGTGAGCACGTCGGCGGCGTGGGGGGCGGACTGTTCGGGGGCATAGCGCCAGTGGTCGAACCGGCTGGTGAATCCCTGTGGCTCGTCGGCGCCGAACCACTTGAGCACCACTCCCGATGCAGAGGCTCGTTGCACGAACGCTGCCATATCGATGGCCGCAGGATCGTTGATGGAGAACTGGATCGATGAGGCAACAAACTCTTCGCGCTTATCGCGTTTGGGTACCGAGATCCCGTCGATGGCCCGCAGTCCCTCGGCGAGCTGACGGTAGCGGGTGTTCCAGGCGTCGGCCCGCTGATCGAGCAACCCAAGCTGGGGTCGAACCAACGCTGCGGCCAGGCCGCTCATGCGCATGGAGAAGTTGGGGGTGGTGAGGCGATGCCGCTCGAACACCTCGTCGTCTGGGCGGGCACCGTGTTGGGCGTAGAGCATGTACGAACCCGACATCAGCACCGCCTTTGCGGCGAGATCTTCGTCGTCGGTAACCAGCAGTCCGCCTTCGCCAGAGTTGACGTGTTTAAACGTCTGCGTGCTGAAACACCCGGCAACGCCGAACGTTCCCATCGCTCGGCCATCCCACTTGGCTCCCATGGTGTGGGCGCAGTCTTCGATGACGGTGATTCCAAGCTCGTCGCAGATGGCCATGAGTTCGTCGACGTCGGGTATGTGGCCGCGCATGTAGGACAGCAGGAGGTATCGAGCGCCGCTGGCTTCGGCTTGGCGCCGCAAGTCGTCAAAATCGATGTGGTAGCTGTCGGTGATCTCGACAAACACCGGCTCGGCGCCGGCATGAGCGATGGCCCCAGGCACGGGCGCAAGGGTGAAAGCGTTCATGAGTACCTTGTCGTCGCGGGTGACTCCGGCGGCCATGAGCGCCACGGCGAGCGATGCCCCGCAACTGTTGAACGCCACACAGAACCGTCGGCCCAGCAGGTCGGCAAATTCTTGTTCGAGGAGGGCGGCGTCCATCTCCTCGGCGCCGCCCTCGCCGTAGCGAAACAGCTTTCCCGACTCCAGCAGTTCGTGAACCCGGCGCACCGCTGCGTCGGGAAGGGGCTCCTGCCCCGTGAAGTCGAGGTCGACAACCGGGCTCGCCGAAGCACCGCCCCCCTCGGGTTCAGTCACACGAAGGTCGGCCGATCGAGCGTGGCCCTCCATTCCCTCGTAGCGGGAGATGCGGGCCGCCAGCTCGCCCTGGCGTTGCGCGGCCTCAGGGGTGAGCTGCTGGTAGGTGAGCTGCTTGAGGAACTTGAGGACGTTGAGGCCGCCGGTGTAGCGGGCTGCTCGTTTGGTGGGGAGGATGTGGTTGGGTCCGGCGCTCTTATCGCCAAAAGTCACGGTGGCGTCTTCGCCAAGGAAGAGCGAGCCGTAGTTGGTGAGTCGCTGGTGCCACCACGGAAGGTCGGTGGCCATGACCTGAAGATGTTCGGCCGCATAGTCGTCGCAAACCGACGCAGCTTCTTCGTTGGTGTCGGCCACGATGATCTCGCCGTGGTTTTCCCATGCGGTGATGGCTGAGGCTCGCGCTGGTTCGGGCAATTCGGCAGCGAGCTGCGGCACGAGTCGAGCCACCTCGCCGGCCAACTCGGGCGAGGTGGTCACCAGCCAGACTGGCGAGTCGGGGCCGTGTTCGGCTTGGCCCACGAGGTCGGTTGCCACTCGGTGCGGGTCGGCGGTTTCGTCGGCAACGATCATCGACTCGGTGGGTCCGGCGATGACGTCGATACCCACGTCGCCAAACAGCTGTCGCTTTGCTTCGGCTACGAAGGAGTTGCCCGGGCCGACGATGATGTCGGCGGGTTTGCCGGTGAAGAGCCCAAACGCGAGTGCGGCGACACCTTGCACGCCACCAAGACCCAGGATGATGTCGGCACCAGCGATGTCGGCGGCGGCAAGAATGGCCGGGTGCACGCCACCCCGATCGGCACGAGCGGGTGAGGCGACAACGACGGTCTCGACACCGGCAACACTCGACGTGGTGATGCTCATGAGCGCCGAGGCGATATGGGCGAACCGTCCGGCGGGCACGTAGCAACCCGAGACGTTTACCGGCACTAACCGATGCCCGGCCCGTAGCCCGGGGCTGACTTCGATCTCGAAAGGTTGCAATGACTCGCGTTGCGCTCGGGCGAAGGTGCGGATGTTTCGATGCGCTTCG
>CALGZB010000214.1 GCA_937934655.1 uncultured Acidimicrobiales bacterium
ACCAGCTTCGACATGGCGTAATGCGGGGAGTAGGTCGAAACGCCGCCGAGTGGCGCATCTTCGGCGATGGGGAGCGTCGGGTCGGCCTGTGGTTGATAGACCGACGCCGACGACATATGGAAGAACGCGTCAGCATCGGCATAGCGGGCCATAAGGAAGCCGGTGCCCTCTGCGTTGTGCTCCATCGCTGCCTCGGTGGACTTGGGGTCGACGTTGGCGGCGCAGTGGATGACCAGGTCGACATCGGGCAGGTGCGCCAGGTCGGAATCGCCCATCGCGAACGTGGCGGTTCGGATTCCCAGTGCCTCGAGTTCGGCCTTGGCCGCTGGGTCGCTAAATCGCGCAGCGGCCCAGACTTCGTTGTGCGGCGCTAGCGCTTCGGCAATCGGACGAGCCACCTGCCCCGTGGCGCCGGTAACCAGAATCCGACGGCCGGTAATCGCCGTCTTCTCTGTGGTTCGTTGGTTCATTGTTGTCACGATCTTTGCAGGAATTGGTTCGGTAGGAACCCTGACATCTCCACCACGCTTGCTCCAAGTACTCACAACGACCAGCCGCCACTTAACCAACGGAATGGCGGGCCAAAATCGCGTCGGGATAGGTTGGCCACATGGGGACCGAACAATTCGTACGCAGCGATGAAGTAGCCGCAATCCGGGAACAGATCGATCACCCAATTATCGACGGCGACGGACACCTCATCGAGTTTGTGCCGTGGCTTCGTGATCTTGTGGTCGACGTTGCTGACGAATCGGTGGCCAAGAGATTCGACACGCTGGTTCATGGCTCCGCCGCTGTGCGTGGCGTTCCCGGAGATGCTCGGCGCGAGCTCGGCATCTCACGGAGTTCCTACTGGGCACTGCCAGCTCGAAACACCCTCGATCGGGCGACAGCAATGCTGCCCGAACTGCTCTATAGCCGACTCGACGAAATCGGCATCGACTACGCACTGCTGTATCCCACCTACGGACTCACCGTGGTGGGTGTTGTCGACGCGGAGTTGCGCGGTGCCGTTGCCCGGGCTTGTAACCGCTACATCGCCGAGGCATATGCGCCATTCCGCGATCGCCTTGAGCCGGTTGCGTCCATCCCTATGTTCACCCCAGAGGAAGCCATCGCCGAGTTGCACTTTGCCGTCGGGGAACTTGGCTTGAAGTCGGTGATGATGGCCGGCGTCGTGCCACGAGCATTCGAGGGCGCAGCAAATGACCGCACCGCTCGGTGGATGGACACCCTCGGCCACGACAGCATGTACGACTACGACCCGGTGTGGCAGACCTGCCTCGACTTGGGCGTCTGTCCGACGTTCCACGCCAGCGGCATGGGCTGGGGGAGCAGGACGTCCACCACGAACTACGTCTATAACCACATCGGAAACTTCGCGACGGCCGGCGAAGCGACAGCCCGTTCGCTGATCTTCGGAGGCGTAACGAAACGGTTCCCCGAACTTCGCTTCGCATTCCTCGAGGGTGGTGTCGCCTGGGGCGTCAATCTTCTCGCCGACGTCATCGGACACTACGAGAAGCGCAACCGCGACTCGCTCGAGCACTACAACCCAGCCAATCTTGACCGCGCCAAGATCGCCCAGCTCGTTGCCGACTACGGCGCCATCGGGCATCGCGACCGTTCCGACCAACTCGAGCTAGCGCTCACGATGTTGAGCGACCCCGATGAACGACCCGATCAGGTCGATGACTTTGCCGAGAGCATGCTGACCTCGGTCGACGACATCCTCGACATCTTCACCCGCCAATACTTCTTCGGTTGTGAGGCTGACGACCCGATGAACGCGATGGCGTTCGACAGCAGTCGCAACCCAGGCAACGCGAAGGTCCAGGCGATGTTCGCCAGCGACATCGGCCATTGGGACGTGCCCGACTTTCGTGGGGTTCTGCCAGAAGCATGGGAGCTTGTCGACGACGGACACATCACCACCGACGACTTCCGTGCGTTCACATGCGACAACATCTCCTCCCTGCTCACCGCCGGCAACCCCGACTTCTTCTCGGGCACGACCATTGACCAGCCTTAGCCTGCGCCTGAAGGTCTGTCTCGCTCCACCACAACCCGCCTGGAAAGGTTGCTCGCTATGAATCTCACCCCCACGTCTACGGGTTTCGGAGCCACTGTGACTGGTGTCGATCTCGGCTCGGCCATCTCCGATCTCGATGCCGGCCAGATTCGAGAAGCGCTCGACCGCCACGGGGTCTTGGCGTTTCCCGCCCAGGATCTGGACGATGACGCACTCGCCACGTTTGCAAACCTCTGGGGTGAGTTGCAGGTACATCCCGTCGCTGCGTCGCTAGGTGGCACCGACCCGATCGCGGTGGTCTTCAACGATGCCGATCATCCACCGGCGACGGGCGGCGACAGCCTCTTCCATACCGATTACTCGTTCCACTACCAGATCCCCGATGTGGCGGTGCTTCGTTCGGTAACGGCTCCTCCCGTGGGTGGGGCGACAACGTGGGCCGACGCAACGTCCGCTCTGCGACGTCTTATGGCCACCGATGGTGAACTTGCTGAGCGCCTTCGCAAGCTTTATGCGCTCCATGACCCGGGCCCGCGCTTTCGACACGAGATGGAAGTCCGTATGGGCAGCGAGATGGCGGATCGGGTTGTGCAGCAATTTGGCGACGGATCGCTTCATCCGGTCATCGCAGCTCACCCCCGAACTGGGACCGAACTTTTGTTTGTCAACGCCGGATTCACTCGCTGGATCGACGGCCTTTCTGACGATGAGTCCGATGATCTACTCCAACGGCTCTTCGGTTTCTTCGACGAGGCCAACCAGTTCGAGCACCGCTGGGCGGCCGGCGACGTAGTGGTTTGGGACGAGCACCGCACGGTTCATCGAGGACCGAACGACTTCGGGACCAGTCGAAGAGAATTGCACCGTTGCACTGCGGGAACCTCCGCACCGATACATGCGGGTTCATCGACTACCCCGCAGCGAAAGGAATAGCTATGTCCGGCGATGCGTACGACACGTTGGCCCGATTCTGGGAGATCCAGAACGACGGCGACTACACCAAGGTGGTCGAGCTTTTCGCCGACGACGCGGTACTAGTCGACCCGATCTATGGCACCTTCGAGGGCGGGCCCGCCATTGCCGACTTCATGGCCAAAATGAATCGGGAGATGACCAAGATCGGCGCTAGCTTTCGCCTCGAGGAACTTGAAGGCGACGAGACAACCGCTTGGGCGCAATGGGTCGCGACCACAAACAAGGGCGACCGGTCTGGCGTGGGCGTGTATCGGGTACGCAACAGCCAGATCACCTACTACCGGGACTATATGAACGCCTGACGGTCCGGTTCACGAGATGTCGGTGTTCTTCCACTCGTTCCAGTAGGTCACCTCTTCGGCCGGACGGCGAGCACCGGGCCGGAAGGTCTCACCGGTGTAATAGGCGGTGGGCACGCAGGCCAGCTGCATCACGGTCGGGGGAATGCCGAGGGCTTCGGCCACTTCTTGTTCGCCACCGAGGTGGAGCGTTGTCCACGCAGTACCGAGGCCTCGGGCTCGGGCAGCCAGCATGTAGCTCCATACCGCGGGGATACACGAGCCCCACCAACCTTGCCCGTCGCCGTTCCCATCCTGGGCAGGATTTCCGAGCGCACAAGGAATAGCGAGGACGGGAACCTGTTCCAGAACCTCGGCGAGGTAGTCGCTCGACGACATGATCTTTCCAAGGGTGCTGTCGTCGGGCGCTTTCTCGCTGACTGCGCTCTTCTGGGCCTCGATGTAGGGCGCATAGGTTCGCCGGTATGCCTCGGCAATAACGAGCTTCTTCTCGGGGTCGTCGACCATGACCCAGCGCCACTTCTGGTAGTTGCCTCCAGCTGGCGACTGAGTTGAGATCCGCACGCATTCGAGAGCAAGTTCCCGAGGGACCGGTCGCGTTAGGTCGAGCCGCTTCCGCACCGCACGGGTGGTCGAAAGGAGAAGGTCGGCATTGGCGACATCGATCTGTCCGTGGCTGTTCGTGGAATCGGTGGTCATCGCCTCGTTCTAGAGGATCAGCACGACCGCTGTCAGATGCGGCCAGCAAAACGATTCGCGTTACTACTCGTTCAGCCGGTGGGCAAAGAAGCGAAGAATCTCATCTCGAGCCTGGACTGTTGGTTGTCCAGCTTCATCGATCAGGTGGGTAGTGACCACGCTATGGGGAACTCCTGTCCAACCGCCGGGTGCGGCTGCGGAGTCGGGAAGAACCTGGGCGTGCAGGCGGTCACCGAGAGCTTCCTCGAAGGCTTCGAAACGCTGGGCGGTGCAATAGGAGTCGCCCTCAAATCGGTACGCGAGGACCGTGAGGTCTTCCTCGTCCAGGCGCTGTCTTATGGCGACCATCGTCTCAGGAGCCAGTCCGGTGACGGCCGGATCGTCGAGGGGGAGCGATGGTTGACACATCACCGGAGCCAACACCGACGTCTCGAGCATCATGGCCAGCCCGAAGTTTCCGGTAAAGCACATACCGATAGCACCGACCCCAAGACCGCCGCATTCCACGTGAGCGTCAGCTGCCAAAGAACGCAACCAGGCCACCATCGGACTTCCTTCGCCCTTCGCGAATGCGGTGAACTCACGGCGAATGCAGGGTGAGTCCATCGACTCGAGCGTGAGGTCCATGGTCCCCGGTTCGCCGTCACGGCCGAACAGGCTCGGCATCCAGACCGTAAACCCGGCATCGCGAACCCAACGAGCGTAGCGCGCCACCTCTGGGGTAATCCCGGGCATCTCGGTCATCACGATGACGGCAGGCCCGATACCTGCCTTATAGACGAGCTTGGTGTCGTCTCCGTAGGTGATCTCGCGTTGTTCAAAGTCGGCGATCTCGTCGCGTTTATCCAGTGGTTGGTCCGCCATTTTCAGTCTCCGGGTTTGCTCGAGCCAATTCTCGGTGCCGCTCCGACCATAGACGTTTGCCCAAGGCCTGCGAGTTTTGGACCAGACTGTTGGTATGTCCTTTGCAAGAACCTGGCGTTTCTCCGCAACGATGTTCAGCGCCGCGCTGATTCTTTCGAGCTGCAGCACCGCACCAACGACCGGATCGACAGCACCGACAACGGCGCCAGTTCGGGTGCTGATGTTGCGACGGGGGACGGTGTAGCCGACGGGACCTGTTCGATCTCGTTCGACGGAGACGGCGAGATCCTGACCACTATCGAGTTTCGAAGTACTGCCGAGATCGGACAAGACGTTCCGGCTCACTACAACCTGGTGGATTCGTCCGGAACGACCGTCTCGGAGGTCCGCTTTATCGAACTCTTCGTGCGGCCCAACGAGCATGTCATTGCGACACACGCGCCTCTTGTCGCACTCAATGATCCTCAGTCGGTCAAGTCGTGTGAACTCGTCGATTTCGGCGGCGGCGACTTCCTTCCGCGCACCCGCGACTTCGACTTCTCGGATTGGACATGCGACAACCTGGCGCTCCGTGAGGGAACGGCGCCCTTTGAGGTTGATGCCGACGTCCTTGCGGTAAACACTCTCGACAAGGCGGACTCGTTCCTGTGGGTTGCGGCGCTCATGCGCGACGGAACCCGGGTCGGGTCCGGTTCAGGGTTTCAGCTGGATGACATTGATGCCGGCGGACAAACGATTCGACCGTTCTCCGGATTATCCCGGTTGGAGACACTAGATGGGGTCACCTGCGAAGTTGTATGGGCCGCTCCTCAGTAGGATGAGTTGTCACTGTTCTTTTCGTCGTGTCTCCGTCGTTTCTTGCAAGCGAGTTATCGCTCGCCGGAGCGGATTCCTCGGACACCGGTGATGACGGAGTTCCCGATTCTTGGGAAGCGGGGATCTGCGAAGAAGGCCAAATTCTCTGGCAGCTAGCAGACATTCTTTCGCCCGTGATAGTGGCACCAATCACCCGTTTAGTGATAGGTCGTCTCTATGCAACAACTCAATGGTCGAGTAGCCGTGGTTACCGGAGCGGGCGACGGCATCGGCCGTGGGGTCGCCACCCGCTTCATCGCTGAAGGGGCTAAGGTCCTCATCGCCGAGCTCAACGAAACGGCAGGCCAGGCCGTCGCCGATGAGTTAGGCGACAACGCCCACTTCCTCCAAACCGACGTCGGCAACAAGGACGATGTCGACGCCATGATCGCAGCGACCGTGGAACGCTGGGGGACCATCGACATCCTGGTCAACAACGCGTGGGGCGGCGGCCGAATCAGTCGAGTCGAACAAAAGACACCCGAGTTGCTCGCCGCTGGTATGGACGTGGGCTTCTACGGTCCGCTGTGGGCAATGATCGCGGCCCATGGCGTGATGAAAGAGAACGGCTACGGGCGGATCGTGAACATGTGCTCGCTCAATGGGGTGAACGCCCACATGGGAACGCTCGAGTACAACAGTGCGAAAGAGGCGCTTCGCGGCGCCACCCGCACTGCCGCCCGCGAATGGGCCAGCACGGGCATCACCGCCAACATCATCTGCCCAGCCGCAAAGTCGGCGGCGTTCCGTCGAGTAATGGGGGAGCATCCCGAGCTTGAGGCAGCGGCCGACGCATCGAACCCAATGGGGCGCATCGGCGACGCTGAAGCCGACATCGCGCCCGTTGCTGTATTCCTCGCCAGCGAAGAAAGCCGGTACCTCACCGGCAACACATTGTTCGTCGACGGTGGCTCACACATCAACGGTTCGAGCTGGGCTCCCGACCTCGGGGACTAGGCTAGTCCACAGGGTGCCAGGTCACGTCGACGTTCGACATCAGGAGTGTCTCGGCGGGAACAGCTGACGAGAAGCTGCTCATGAAGTCGGAACTCAGGTGCTCCAAGTCGACGATCTCTGCCTGGTAGTGGGCTGGTTTCATCTCCACCGCCTCAATCGATCCGGCACGGTGGCCGGGCGAGAGTCCAAGTGCCGTGCCAATGACGATGTCGGCGACTTCGCATGAGTTGTCGGTGACCCCGTGCAGTCCAGCAGTCGCCTCGATATCGAAAGCTCCAGATGGGTGGGGTCGGCCCTTCACCGACCAGCCCAAGGTGTCGCTGCCTTCGTCGACGGTTACCACGGACTTCACGTGCACGCCCGGAAAGAGTCGTCCACCCACAGCGACGCCGGGGTATGAGTCGGTGTGTCGAACTGGGACCCAAACCGCCATGGTTGGATCGTCCTCAGAACCCACCTCAATCGAGATCCGATGGGCCGCAGCTCGAATACTTACCCCGACAAGTGCCGGCATCGGCCATGGCCTTGCCGCCTCGATTTCGATCATGCAGCAGCCGACGACGACGCCGCCCGTTGACCCGAGGTGCGGCCGAACTCCATCAGGTAGGTGGCGACGCGCCTCATCAGGGTCGACGAGTTGATTTACGAGAAGACGCCGACGGATTCGGCCAATGAGATCGCCGACTCCTAGATCTTCTGCCATACCCGCAGGGTACCGGTTGGCCCAGATTGGGACGGCGTCGAACAGCAGCGGACGACAACGGCCCTTCGGCGGGCGAGTATCCAAGCCGGACCTATGCTCCGTACAGTGATCATGCATGTTCTTTGACCTCATCGTTGTTGGCGGAGGCGCCGCTGGGTTCTTCTCGGCCATCACCTGTGCCGAGCAATCCGGCAAGTCGGTACTCATTCTCGAGAAGACGGGCCAGCTGCTCCAGAAGGTCAAGATTTCGGGCGGGGGCCGATGCAACGTCACCCACAGTTGTTTTGAGCCTCGCGAGTTGAGCGCCAACTACCCACGCGGCGAGAAGTCGCTGATCGGCCCGTTCCATCGGTTCGGCGCTGCCGACACAGTCGAGTGGTTCGCCAGCCGGGGCGTCGCCTTGAAGACCGAGGCCGATGGTCGAATGTTCCCCGAGACCGATAGCTCGCAGACCATCATCGACACGTTGCTCGGCGCCGCTGATGCCGCCGGCGTCAACATCCACACTGCCGAGGGAGTGACCAGCATCCACAAAGGCGACGAGTACTTCGAGCTGGAGACCGACGCTGGGAACTCGCACACGACAGCGAGCGTCCTTCTGGCCACCGGTGGGACTCGGCTCGCAGCCGGGGCGAAACTCGCTGCCAACCTTGGTCACGAGCTCCATCCGGCTACTCCGTCACTGTTCACCTTCAAGATCAATAATCCGCTCATCGATGGACTCGCCGGACTTTCGGTGGGCGACGCCGAGGTCAAGATCCAGCAGAGCAAACTCCGCAGCAGGGGCCCGGTACTCATCACTCACTGGGGTTTGAGCGGACCCGGCATTCTCAAGATCTCAGCATGGGGCGCCCGCGAGCTTGCCGCGCTCGACTACAAATTCGACGTTTCCGTCAACTGGTTGCCAGACGAGGACCCAGCGCTCACGATCGCCGACACTCGGCTCGGCGAGGCAAAGCGTCAGCTCTCGAGCAAGAGCCCCTTCCCGGCCGTCCCGAAGCGACTCTGGCTGCGATTCCTTGCAGCCGCTGATATTCCCGAGGATGCCACCTGGTCCCAGCTCACCAAGGTTCAAGCAAAGCAACTGACAACCCAACTCACAGGCTCGACGTTCAGCGTGGAGGGCAAAAGTATGAACAAGGCCGAGTTCGTCACCTGCGGTGGCATCTCTCTGAAAGAAATCGACTTTAAGACCATGGAGAGCAAGCTCGTTCCGGGCCTCTACTTTGCGGGCGAAGTTATCGATGTCGATGGCATTACTGGCGGCTTCAACTTTCAGAATGCGTGGACGAACGGCTTCCACGCTGGTTCTGACATTGCCGCTCGCTGAGCGAGACTAAATCCGTTCGATCAACGTCCCGGTTCCGAGTCCGCCGCCACAGCACATGCTGATAACGCCGTAGCGGCCACCGCTTCGCTGCAGTTCATGGACCGCCTTGGTGGTGAGGAAACAGCCGGTTCCACCCAGCGGATGGCCAAGTGAAATGGCGCCGCCATTTGGGTTTACCTTGGCCATGTCGGGCTTGATTGCGCTGGCCCAGGCAAGAACCACCGACGCAAACGCCTCGTTGATCTCGAACACATCGACATCGTCAGCAGTGATTCCCTCGCGTTCCAGAACACGTTGGGTCGCCGGGATAGGGCCTTCGAGCATCAGCACCGGGTCGCATCCGACCAACGCTGTCTGCAGGATCCGGGCGAGCGGCTTGATGCCGAGTTCGGAGGCCTTCTCGGCGCTCATCATCAGTACGGCGCTGGCGCCGTCGGCGATCTGCGATGCGGTGCCTGCGGTGTGTACGCCGTCTTCCCGTGCAACCGGTTTGAGCTTTGCCAGCTGTTCGAGGCTGGTATCGCGAGGGATCTCGTCGACGGTAACCGTTGCCTTCTCGCCGGTCTTCTTCCCGTCTTCGCCGATCACTGCCGCATCGACGGGGATGATCTGGGTTTCGAACCGACCCTCGGCAACCGCAACAGCGGCCCGCTCCTGCGACTCAAGACCGAAGGCATCGGTATCGGCTCTGGTAATGCCGTACTTGTCAGCGATGCGCTCGGCGCCTTCGAACTGGCTGACAAATTCGTAGTGGTCGAAGTACGAGCGAGAGATCGGCTTTCCATAGCCGGCCTTGGCGCCAGCGTCGGCGTCGGAGCCGATCGGCAGCAAGCTCATGGCCTCGACGCCGCACGCCAACACGATGTCTTCAACACCGGAGGCAATGAGGGCATGTGCTGTGTTCACCGCGTGCTGGGAGGATCCACATTGCGCGTCGACCGTCGAGGCTGCGACCTCTTGGGCACCGCCGTAGCTCAGCCATGCGGTGCGGGTGATGTTCATGGCCTGTGCACCAACCTTGTTGATGCAGCCGCCAACGACTTGGCCCACTGCTGCCGACGGCACGCCAGCTCGGCTAAGGACTTCCATCATCACGGGCCCGAGGACATCGTTCGGGTGGGTGCCCGCAAGCGAACCGTTGCGCTTCCCGATAGGCGACCGGCCAGCTTCGACAATCACAACTTCAACCATGGTGTTCCTCTCAAACCATTCGAAGAACCAACCTACGCATCGTCGGCAACGGTCGCGAAATCTCGCTGCACGCCAAACAAGTGGCGGCTTCGCACATTTCACTCGGCGGCCATTGCCCAGCGATACTGGAGTTATGGTCGAGCATTCAGATGGAGGAATCCGTCACGTTCAGATATTTGGCGAGCGTTGCTCAGGAACCAACTTCCTCCGTTCACTCGTCTCCGACATGTTCCGTGGCGTCCAGATGACAAAGGCCTTCGGCGGAAAACACTGGTACATCCGGGATCATCAACCTCGTGGGCGGCCGAACGAAACTACCGATCAGCAATGTGTCCGCAGATTGGACGACAGCGCCGACACGCTCTTCTTAGTCATCCATCGCAACCCTTACGACTGGCTACGTTCGCTGCAACGCACTCCGTACCACGCATGGACTCACGACAGCTTGCCGCTCCAAGAGTTCGTGACCAAGCCATGGGTGTCTTCTGAAGTTTCGCAGGTGAACCCCACCTGGAGTATTCGAGACGACGGCTACTACTTCATCGAGGAAGCCGCCAACGTTCTCGAGCTCCGGGCCTTGAAACTCCGCCACCTACTAGGGCTCGAAGGCGTAGTCCCAAATGTTGCGTTCGTGCGATACGACCACCTGGCTGCCGATCCGAAATCTCTCACCGGCATTGCCGACCGCTTCGGGATCGACGTTGCCGAGGATCTGTCACTCGACGTCAACCGCTACTTCGGTGGTTACCGAGGAGGGGAGTATGACGGTCAACGGAAGTACGACCCCATCAGCGACGACGACCTTGCCCATATCAACGCCCACCTCGACTGGGATGTGGAATCCGCCTGCGGATACTCACCGGCGGACTACACCGGCTAGTCCGTGGCCAGGTTTCTGGCGCCTGACTAGAAGACTATTCAGCTGATTTGTCGTATTGCATCGCTAGAGCCGGGTTGCCGCCGGGGTCTTCGAAGGAGATGAGGTGGCCGACCTTTGGGATCGTGAACTTCTCCATGAGTATCTTCCCGCCGGCAGCGAGAATCCGTTCACGAGCCACATCGACATCTTCGACCCCGAAGGTGCATTCGAAGCCAAGGGTCGGGGCATCTTCGAGTAGCTGTCGACGTTGCTGGATCGACCCCATAGGCGCTTCGCCAGACTCATCAAGGATCTGAACAAAGCCCGGCGGACCGTACTCCTGGAATTGCCAGCCAAACACCGATCCATAGAACGCCTGAGTACCTTCGACGTCGTCGGTGTTGATCGCGAAATGGGTGAGTCGTGGGTGCATGGGTTTATCTTGACAGAACCAGTTGACGTCTGACCTTCTACACTTTGACGAGTTATGTCGAATTCACGCCAACCGGCTTCCCAGGTACGAAGCAATGCGAGCACGCACCCTCCCGGCCGCGTCCTGCTTCCGACACAACCCGGCTGGGACTATCTCGTGTTCGCCCGCACCGGCCTCGTCACTGCCATCACCGACACCCAGGCGTGGACCATCCCGGTCCACAGGGCGCTATGTGTACCTGATGGGACAGGGGTGCAGATCGAGTCCGCCAGACGCTCAGCAGTCAGGTGTCTGTACTTCAAGAAAGATCTCGACGTGCTCGGCCAAGAGGTTCGGGTCGTGAATCTAACGCCTCTAACTCGCGAGCTCGTCTCGCATGCTGTCGAGGTTGCGCCAATGAACCTGGTGGAGCCGGCAGACCAAGCATTGATCACGTTGCTGGCAGCACAACTAGCTAACGCTCCAAAGGCGCCGCTTCATCTTGGGCTACCCGCCGATCCGCTGGCGCTGGAAGTTGCGACATCGATAATGGCGGACCCGGCTGTCGCTCTCGAAGATCAGATCCATGCAGCGAATTCCAGCCGCCGGACCATCGAGCGGCGCTTCAAATCGGAAACCCTGATGAGCCTCGGCCAGTGGCACCGGCGGGCTCGAATTCTCGCCGCGGTCAGCATGCTTGCTCAGGGTCAAAGCGTTACCGATACCGCGCTAACGATTGGCTATGCGTCACCAAGCTCCTTCGTGTCAGCGTTCAAATCCGAGCTCGGTTCGCCGCCCCGAGAGTTCATGCAGAACTAACCCCAGCCCCAGAATCGGCACCTTGGTAGATTCTCGTCATGGAGTTGAGCTCGATTAGCAGTTGCCTCGTAACCACGACGTTGATTGACCAGCTCGGCACCCTCCAGCACGGAAAACAGCACCACACCCGAGTCACCCGGTCATCCATAAAGCGACTCCTTCGGGCTGAACTGGCCGACGCCCCGCTCGGGCACACCGCCATCTCTACTTGCGCGTCGCTCACAAGAATCGACGACTTTCTCGGGATTGAGGTCATCCAACAAGACGGATCGGTTGAGGAACTCGGGATCATCGAACTCCAACGATCTCTGGTTCGGCAGCTTCGGAGACTTGGTGGGGGAGTGCTCCCCGGGCCGAATCCTCGGGCGTTCGAGAGTGCTCGGCGTCCGATGACGCGAACTTCCCACGGCGCCATGATCGAACGCATGGAACTTGGTGACGGAGCATCAGCAAACATCGGAGCGGCATTTGCCGTCGCCCGAGATGCACTCGCACGATCCCTCGACCTTCAACCCACCGCCGCGCAACTCGGCGTCCAGTGGACAAAATCGAAGATGCTCGACATTCGTTCTGACGCGAATCCGGCCTATCTCAACGCCGAATCGCTCCGGGCCGGGGCGCGACCAGAAGGTGACGGACTTGCGCAGTAGCGTCGGATCATGACCTCCAACGCGACCGACTTCCGGGTTCGGCTAGCTTGGCCAGCTGCCTTAGCCGCCCTGGTGTTCCTAGTTGCCGGTTGCACCGACCAGCCGGCGGCGGAGTCTTCCGCGGATACTTCTTTGGCCTCTCTGGCTTCAACAGCTGCACCGATCTCAACGTCCTCGATCCCCGCAACCTCTACGACACCTACAAGCTCCTCGACCAGCACTGTCGAGGTCTCACCTGTTCGTGAAAGCGGCCCCTCCCTCGCCGAACTCGATTGGAAGATCAGCTTCAATTCGATTGGGCCGGTCAGGGTGGGGTCGACAAAAGAAGAGATCGAGGCTGCACTCGGACCGGGTTTCGAAATCAGCCACGTCGATGTGCTCGGCGAGGCATTGAGCGGACATTCAGTCGCCGTCGATGGTGAGATTCTTCTCCATTTCGCCACCTACGAGCCGGACAACCCGGTCTTTGAGGTGCTCATAACCGCCAGCCCTCGGTTCAGCCTCGCTAGCGGGCTGCGCTCGGGAATGGACCTTGCCGAGGCCACAGAGCTCCATGGCGAACCGAAGTTTTGGTTCCATGCGGCGAGTCACGGGAGAGAATGGGTTGCGTTCGCCGATGGCACAGGGGACTCTGGCGAAACAATCCACATCACAAGCGTCGGCGTCGAGAGCCTTCAGGCGGGTATCTACGGAGAACCCAGCCCCGAAGATCCCCAGTTCTTTGAGACAACCGAGTTTGACCCCGACGGAACCATCGGCACGATAACCGTGAACTGCTTCGGCCCGGGACGACAATCCTGTAGCTGACCTCTTCCATTCGCCTACACCTCGGTCAACTCGAGAGGTCAACAGCGATCAAACACGAGTCGGGGAGTGCACGGCCGCTCCGCATGTGCTGGATCTTCCTGGGAAACGACATGTCCGTCTTGACGGTCCCCGTCATCGGGAGTCGGAACAACGGTATGGAATTCCACTTCCAGCCGTAGCGGTCAGCGAGCGCCGCTTCAGCGGTGATCCACTCGGGGTCTCTTTCATCGACGAGTCGAGCGTCGCCGTGAAGCACCTGTTGAGCCTTGAGACTCGTTACCCCCTTCCAGTTGCAAACCATGAGTGTCACCGTTGGATTGGCGATCAAACGTTTGACCTTCGGTGTCTCGCGCTTCGACCGAATCCATATCGTTAACGCGTCTGTCGATCTGGCAAACCACACGGGACAATCGACGGCTTCACCATTTTTGCGGCGCGTTCGCAGACTTAGGTAGTCCGTCGTGTCGAGAACGGCACTTGTTTCGCGACGAAAACTGTTTTCGGGTTGTTCTTGGGCATCTGCGGCGGTCATAGTGAAACCATGCCAGTTAAAGTCGACTTGAAGTCAAGCCCAAATCTTCAATGTCTTCCACGGTCGAAGTGATGTCAACACCTCAGGAGAAGGCAGAGACGCTATCAATCGGGGAGGTCGCCGCTGCGGCTGCGGTGGCTACGAGCAGGATCCGCTACTACGAATCCCGCGGTCTGATTA
>CALGZB010000215.1 GCA_937934655.1 uncultured Acidimicrobiales bacterium
AACGGCGATCAGGGCGACCAGGAGGGCGTACTCGACGAGCGATGCGCCACGTTCGGTCTTGGTGTGTGCCTTGAGCCAAGTTGCGAGGAAGTTGTATTGAGTCATCATGTTGGTTATTGCTCCCTAGGAGGGTTTGTGCCCGCCGGATTTCGGGGGGATACCGTGTGTCAAAACAGGTATCGGAAGCAGTTCCAATTTTCTGTATGGTCGCTCTGACCTATTTACCTAAGGCCAACGTCCCTTCGCCCGCAGTGACTCAATTGCTGGGTCAACGAGCAGCGCGTTAGCCGAGCGCCTTCGCTTCGTTGAGGGCCGCCACTTTGGCGTCGTCGTAGCCAAGGACATCGCGTAGCACCTCGTCGTTGTGTTGGCCGACGGTAGGCGCCTTGGTTGGGTTCGGCAGCTCTTCGCCAATGACCTTGAGCGGCAACGGCATCTGCTCGGCGCCGAGTTGGTCGGCTGGGTACAGCGGAAACCGGTGTTGGAACTGCGGATCGTCGGCCATCGAGGCGCCGTCGTACACCGGAGCGATCGGCGTGTTGATTTCGATCGAGAAGTCGAGCCACTCCTTGGTCGATTTGGTTCTGAAGATATCGCGTAATTCGATCTGTAGCGCGGTGTTGCCGCGTGCATGATCGGCGTATTTCGACCCAGGAAATTGGTCGAACAGTTCGGTCCGGCCCACGCCTTCGCAGAAGTTCTTCCAGAATGCCTGCTCGCTGGCCATGAACAACACGTGGCCATCGGAGGACTCATAGATCTGGTAGCGGACGCCTTCGTACATGCCGGCGAGGCCGGGTGGGCGACGCTCGAAGTCGTCGGCAGCGTTTCCGGTGACCTCGTCTTCGGGGCGCTGATAGGCCAGGTTTGTTTCGATGACGTACCAGTTCATGTAGGCGGCGGCGTCGCTCTGTGCGAGCTCCATCTGGCAGCCAATCCCGGTGGCGCGGGCTCGCGTGATTCCGGCGAGCAAACCAAAGGCGCCCATCATGGGGCCCACATTGATCCCGACGTTTGGAAACGCCGGTATGCGGGTGAATCCGTCGTCGTCGAGTTCGGGTGGGATGAGTCCAGCCCAGGTGTCGTAGGCGATGCCATGGCTGGGCATATCGCGGTACGGGCCGGTGGCTCCGTAGCCGCTGATGCCGCAGAACACGATCTTTGGGTTGAGTTCGGTCAGCCTCTCAAACGTGAGTCCCATGCGAGCCATCGCTCCGGGGCGCATTGCTTCGACAACGGCGTCGGCGCTGCCGATGAGGTCCTCGAATACCGAGATGCCTTCAGGTGTTTTGAGGTCGAGGGTGATGCTGCGCTTGTTGCGATGTGTGTGCAGGTGTAGCAACGAGACGCCTTCGATGATTGGCCAGGTCATTTGGCGGATGTAGTCGCCGGCGGGTGGTTCGACCTTGATGACGTCTGCGCCAAGGTCGCTGAAAAAGGTACTGAGTAGCCCCGGCCCAAGCATCGAAAATTCGATGATGCGGACGCCGTCGAGAAGCGGCGGGGGCGAAGTGGGTTCGGTCACAGGGAGTCTCCGATTGCGAAGCTGGTGTTCAGGAAGCTGGTGTTCAGGAAGATAGCGCGGAGCGGGTCGAAGCCACGACCGTATCGACATCGACTGCCGAGATTCCAATGTGGGTTACCAACCGGCTGGTGCCGCCGCCGGTCATACGGATGGTGACCCCGTGATCGGCCATCGCATCGGCAAACGCACTTTCGCCTTTGAGCGGCGATTCGGCGATTGCTTTGCCGTAGTCGACGAACACCATGTTGGTGTTGTGTGCGGTGACAACCACGCCGTCGATCTCGCTGAGGCCAGCCGCCAGTTGTGCTGCGTTTTTGTGATCGTCGGCGAGCCGGCCGATGTTGTTCTCAAGGGCGAAGCGGCCCGCAGCAGCAAGCAAGCCGACCTGACGCATTGCACCGCCGAGCATCTTTCGCCATTTTCGGGCTTCGTTGATGAAAGCGGCTGGGCCGACCAACACCGATCCAATCGGGGCGCCGAGGCCTTTCGAGAGGCACACCGACACCGAGTCGAAAGATTCGGCGACCGCCGCCGGAGTCACATCGAGGGCGACGGCGGCGTTCCAAAGGCGGGCACCGTCGAGGTGGTAGGAGAGTCCGAACTCGGCTGCTACAGCGGCCCCCTTCGCCAACTCGGCTGTGGTGATGACTTTGCCGTCGTGGGTGTTCTCGGCACAGAGCAGACGGCTGCGGGCAAAGTGATGATCGTCGGGTTTGATGACTTGGCGAACGTGGTCGAGGTCGACCATGCCCGACTCGAGCATGCGCACCGGTTGCGGCTGGATGCTGCCGAGCACTGCTGCGCCACCGGCTTCGTACCAGTAGGTGTGTGCGTGGTCTCCCACGATGTATTCGTCGCCTCGCTGACAATGCGCCATCAAAGCACAAAGGTTGCTTTGGGTCCCCGACGACACGAACATGGCAGCCTCTTTGCCCAGCAGATCTGCGGTGTAGGTCTCTAAACCATTGACCGTCGGGTCGTCGCTGAATACGTCGTCGCCGACCTCGGCGGAGGCCATCGCCGCACGCATTGCGTCGGTCGGTTTGGAAACGGTGTCGGAGCGAAGATCAATCACCCCGAGAGTCTGCTACATCCAGGCGCCAGAGTCGGTCTCGACGTCGAACAGAATGTCGTCGCGGAGCTGCCGTGCGGTTTCGACAGGAATGTTGGCGATCTCAAAGGACCCACCGGCGGTGCCGAACTCGATCTTTGCAAGACCTTTGCGGCGATGCCACAAACCTTGCCGAATGTGGATCGACTGCACTTTGCGGGTTGCGGCGACGGTCCGCTCAACGTTGAGCCAACCGCGTTGCACCGTCACGACGTTGTTGTCGACATCCCACAGATAGTTGCGATGATGGATCACGGCGCTGATGCGGGCTTGGACCACGATGAGCACGGCGGCCGCGAACAACATCAGCGACACCCATGTGGGAACGTCATCGAGCGTGAGCAGGACGCCGCCCACAACGATGATGATGCAGGCGGGAATGATTCCCTCAAGAAGCGTCAAACGGCCGATGATCCGCCGGTCGATGTGCTGCGAGGGAACTGGTCGAGAGGCGGGAAGAAAGAGGTCGGAGACCTCGTCGACCTTCGAGTTGTGAGCCGCCGGAACCGTGAACTGTTGCGCGGCGATTCCCTCGAGGTCGCCGGTGCCTGCCGAAGCTTGCGGGAGGTAGACCGAGGTCCGGTCGAAGAGCCTTTCCATCAGGTTCTGCTTGTGGCGAACGAATTGCACCCGCTGGGTTCGGGCAATCCGTTCTCGTTTGTTCAGCAGTCCGGCGGTGAGCCGCAGACCATCGTCGCTGCGCCAAACAGTGAGTTGAAACTCTCGAAGCATCGTGCCGATGATGAGCACCGCTATCACCGCAGCGATCGCCAACACCGCGAAGATCACGGCTGCGACGACGCCAGTGATCGACTCCTTCAGAAACCCTTCGACCGCCCCGCCAATACCGAAACCCGACAGGGCCAAAAGACCGAACACGGTCTGTGTGCTTGGTCGGGCGATTGCCAACTCGACCAGGTCGCGAAACTCATGGCGCATGACCATGGTGCGTCGGTCTTCGGCGGCGGCGTGCGCAAGCGGCGCTGGGGGGCGAGGTGCGGGGGCGGTGGTCGAGTCGGCGGTCGGGCCGGTGCCCGGTGGCGGAGCGAGACCCGCTGGGTACGGCGGTAGGGGAGCGGTTGTCGTGCCGCCGCCCGGAAGCGGAGGGGGGCTGTACCCCAACGCAGCGGTGGGCGGCGCGGCTTCACCAACCCGGTCGGCTCCAACTACTCGCGCCCGCAGTTCGGCCACAACCTCATCGGTAATTGCCGACAGCGCGAGTTCGGAACTCACCGATCCGGCCGAGTCGACCTGCACCTTTCGTACGTTGAAGATCTGCTGAATTAACCCCTGCTCGGTGCCAATCTGTTGAATCCGGTCGAGTGGAATCTGCGTGCGGCTTCGGTTGAGGACGCCTTTTTCGAGAATCAACTCCTCGTTCTCGATCCAGAAGGTGGTGCGTGTCCAGGTGAGCGTCGAAAGGCCGATCACCGCTAGAAGGGCGAGCGGCAGCACGATTGCCGCAAGCGCACGGTTGCCGGTTCCGGCGACAAAGAAGATCGGGATCAAGCCCTGCAATGCATTCAGGTTGAAAAGTCCGGCGATGATGGCAATCGGTGATTGCCGCTGTGGCCGGTCGAGCGAGGTGGTCACGCGCTGGTGCTTGCCCCTGCTGCGGCAGCGTTCGCGAGAATGTGGTTCTTTAGCGAGGCTGCATGGTCGGCGGTGAGGCCTTCGATAGACAGGTCGGCGCCTGCGCCACCAGCGGTGAAGACCTTGATCGTCGATAGGCCGAGCCCTCGTTCGAGCGGTCCGGTGTTCACCGCAGCGTGTTGCACTCGGTTGAACGGCACCGAGGTGGTGGTGCGGAAGATCACGCCTCGACGCACCGAGAGGTCATGGGTGCGGACCGCGTATCCCCAGAACTTGAAGCTCAGGCGGGTTGCGATGAGCGCGGCGATGCCAAACAGGACTACCGCCACGAACGCCACCGCCGCAAGCCAACGCATGTCGTCCAGTACGAAGAAGAGCGCGATTGCTCCGACAAGAAACGGCAGCATCGCTGGCACCAGCAGCACCGAGCGCAAGGTCAGCAGTTTCGCCTCGAGCGGTCGAAAGTCGTCGTCTTCGAGCTCTGGCCGAGCCGCTAGGTCGACCCGTTCGTTACGGAAAATCTCGGGAGTGGGTGCACTAGTGGACTCGTTCGGTGAGAACGGGTTGGTTAGGTCGTCGCCGTTGGTGAAGTGTTCGCCGGTCACCTAGCGGAGCGTAGTGCCACACCCCTGGACTAGTCAGACCGGACGTTGGGGGCTTGGGTTGTTAGGCGAGACCCGCCAGCCGTTTTTCGAGGCCGTCCATCAGGGTCTCGAAACCAAACGCGAAGTGTTGCTCGGGGGTCCATGCAGCGCAGGCGGACATGAAGTCGAATGTATCTCGAAGCTCCTCAGCGACTTCGTGGCGTTCGAGAACCTGCGGGTCTTGGACTAGCCGGGCCATCATGCCGATTTCCATACGCACTGAACCGGTTACCCAACTGGCGACCGCTTCAAAGGCAAGCGCTGCTTCTTTGGTGGGAAAGCCAGCGGCGCAGAACACTTCGTAGCACGAGCGGAGAAATTCGAGCCGGGTGGTGGTGGGGATTGGACGGTCGAGCATCAGCGTCACCGCGTTTGGATGTTCGAGGGCGACGGCTCGAAAGGCCGAGACCAGCGCAAACGCACTTTCGCGCCAGCTCGCCTCGGCGGGGGCGTACCGTTGCAGCACCTCGCCGTAGAGCGATTCGCACATGGCGTCGTACAACCCGTCTTTGTTGGCGACGTGGTTGTAGAGCGACATAGCTTCGACACCTAGTTCGGCGCCGAGTTTCCGCATGCTCAGCGCTGCTAGTCCGTGTTCGTCGGTGAAACCGAGAGCGGTCGTCGCAATGCGTTGTCGGCTGAGCGGTTCTCGGGGTGTAGGAGCCATAGCGTCTCTATCGTAGGCGAAACCGTGAGCTCTGCCGAGGTCGATGCGCACTAGTGCGGGAGACCTCCTACAATTATCTCGATGACTCGAAGCACTGCACACCGCGCGAGCCGAGCTGGTTCAGCGCTGTTAACGCTCACCTTTGTGCTCGGGGCATGCGGCAACGGATCGACGGTGGCAGTCGACAGCGAGTCAAGCGTTGCTTCAACAAGCGTTGCTTCAAGCAGTACCCCACCTGCCGAAGAAGTCGTCCCGGCGACGTCGATCGCAACAAGCCCAACGACGTCGACGCCAGCGCCTCTGACGAACGAGACGGTTGTGCCGCCCGCGGCATCCGATGCCCTCACCGACGAGCTCGTTGAAGAGGTCGCGGTCGAGACTCGGCCCGAGATCCTCCGTTTGGCGTTAGCCACCGCCGACGGCGGCACCTTCGACCCGAACTCGGTGGCCGGTAAACCCGTGCTGTTGTGGTTCTGGGCCGCCCATTGAGGAACGTGCCGACGTGAAGCCCCTGTGGTCGCAAGGGCGAAGGAAGAACACGGCGAGCTCTACACCGTGATTGGCCTGCCGGCCGATGAAGGCGCCGACAACATCGCAGCGTTTATCGACAGTACCGGCTCGGGCAACGTCACCCACGTGCTTGGAAGCGATCAGTATTGGGCCGACTTTGGGGCCTATGGGGTGCCGAGCTGGATGACCATTACCGCCGACGGCGAAACGACATCGGGCAGCGGGGCGTTCACTCGCACGTTGCTCAACGGCGAAGACTGGATTCCGGGTCTCAAGTAGGTCGCGTCTTACAGCTGGGTTACGCCGGTTCGACGATGTTGTCGAGCCACAGCACGGCTCGTCCCTGCTCACGTGATGCTTCGAGATCGACACGGCCAGCGATGTGCCACTCGTGATACTCATCGGGATCAGCGAGTATCTGGCGTACCTCACCGGTTGCCCTGTCATAGAAGAAGAGGTCGCGCGCTCTCGCGTCTGCCCCGGTGCGAAGCTCAGCGGCTGACTCCCAATACCTGTCCATGATCTCTTTGAAATCATCGCGGGTCATGTGGGGCGCAACATCGAGGAGTTCCTGATAGCGGCGGCGACTAAGAATCTGTATCCAGCGAAACGCTTCGTTGCGAACCATCACACCAAAGGCCCGTTCGCTGCGGGTGATATCGGGAGGGCCCTCGTCTTCGGTCTCGGTGGCTTGAACGTCGGCGGTGGGATCAGGGTCGCGCATCTTCTCCCACTCGTCGATGAGGCTTGAATCAACCTGTCGGACCATTGCACCAAGCCACTCGGTGAGGTCATAGAGCTCTTCGGTTTTCGAGTCTTCCGGGACGTTCTGCATCAACGCTTTGAAGCAGTCAGAGAAATAGCGCAGCACAACGCCTTCACTGCGTTTGAGTTTGTAATGGTTGACAAACTCCGAGAAGGTCATCGCTCGTTCGAAAAGGTCGCGGGTGACCAGCTTCGGGCGAATGGTGTCGGCGCCTACCCACGGATGGTGACTGCGGAAGATGTCGAATGCTGGAAAGAGGAAGTCGGCCAGCGGCTTGGGCGCTTCGAGCTTGTCGAGCTCTTCCATGCGCTCGTCGTACTCGACGCCCTCAGACTTGAGGCGACCAATGGTGTCGCTGCGCAGAAGGTCGAGTTGTGCGGCGACGATGACGCCAGGGTTCTCGAGTACCGATTCGATGACGCTCAACACGTCGAGGGCATAACCCTCGGCGTCGATATCGAGCGCTTCGATTGCTTCGACGGCAAACAACGACAACGGTTGGTTGAGTGCAAAGTTGTCCTGCAGGTCGATGGTGACGCGAACCGTGCGGCCGAGGTCGTCGGGTGAGTCGAGCCGTTCGATGACATCGGCGTCGAGCAGCGAGCGATACATGCTGATCGCTCGTTTTTGGTGGCGACGCTGACGTCGGTGTGTTTCGTGGTTCTCCTGGAGCAGCGTTTTCATTGCCCTGCAGCCGTCGCCGGGGCGGTCGAGCACGTTGAGCAACATGCCATGCGACACGTCGAAACTCGAGGTGAGCGCTTCGGGCTCGCCAGTGGAGAGCTTGACGAAGGTCTCTTCGTTCCAGTGGGCGTAGCCGCGTTCGGGGGCCTTCTTTTTGACGAGTTTCTTCTTTTTCTTTGGGTCGTTTTCGGACTTTTCGATCGCTCGGAGATTTTCGACAACGTGCGCCGGCGCCTGCACCCAAACGTGACCCTCGGTGTCGAACCCCTTGCGGCCAGCTCGCCCTGCAATCTGTTGAAATTCGCGTACGGAAAGCACGCGGGTGCTTCTGCCGTCGTATTTGCAGAGCTGGGTAAAGAGCACTGACCGGATCGGAACGTTGACGCCAACACCCAGCGTGTCGGTGCCACTGATCAGTTTCAAGAGTCCGGCCTGGGCGAGCTTCTCGACGAGCAGCCGGTATTTCGGAAGAAGGCCAGCGTGATGCACACCGATGCCGTGGGTGAGAAATCGTTTGAGGTCCTTGCCGATTGGACTGTCGAATCTGAATCCACCGATGAGCTCGGCGACCTGCTTCTTTTCGTCTTTGGTGAGCACATCGATGCTCGTGAACGCTTGTGCAGCCTCGGTGGCTTCGCGCTGGGTGAAGTGCACCACGTAGACCGGAGCGCGGCCCGAGTCGATGAGCTCCTCGAGCGAATCATGTTGGGTGGAGTCGCGGTATTCGAAGGTGAGAGGAACCGGCCGAACAGTTGACTTCACCAACGATGTCTCGCGCCCGGTTCGTTCGTTGAGCTCGGCGACAAAGCGGTCGGTTTCGCCCAGTGTCGCCGACATGAGCAGGAACTGGGCTTGTGGCAGTTCGAGCAACGGCACCTGCCATGCCCATCCTCGTTGCGGGTCTGCGTAGTAGTGGAACTCGTCCATGACGACCAGGTCGATGTCGGCTTCCGCTCCGTCGCGCAGTGCGAGGTTGGCGACGATCTCTGCGGTGCACGCGATGATCGGCGCATCGGCGTTGACCGAGGCGTCGCCGGTAATCATGCCGACGCGTTCTGGTCCGAACTCGCGAACGAGCGAGAAGAATTTCTCGCTAACGAGTGCCTTGATTGGCGCGGTGTAGAAGGAGCGTCGGTCGGCGGCGAGCGCCGCGAAGTGAGCAGCTATGGCGACAAGAGACTTGCCGGATCCGGTGGGGGTGTTGAGGATAACGTTGTTGCCCGATACCAGCTCGATGATGGCTTCTTCTTGTGCCGGGTAGAGCTCGAGGCCCTGGTCGATGGCGTGCTCAATGAACGCATCGAGCAACGCATCAGGATCGGGTGCTGGAGGAAGCCGCCGTACCAGCGGCGGTAGCGACACAGGCGAGGTGGCGGCGTCGGTTGAGTCAGCGGGCGAATCGGTCACAGACCGCCGACCCTAGTGGGTTACGCCTGCGGCTCGACCGCCGGGCCCGAGGTGGTTGAATCACGGAGTTCGATTGGGCGGTCGCCGATTGCGGCAACCGATCGTGGCCCGATGAGTTCGCGCAGGTCGAGGTCGGCATGCGTATCGTCGATGTAGTAGCTGCTGCGTTTGTATTCGTCAGGGGTCGAGTAGCCGTTGAGCACCGTGCCAAGAAGTGGCGCATCGACGTGCTGCAACGCACTGATCGAAGCGTGTACGTCTTCGCGTTTGCTTACGCCTGACCGGGCGACCAGAACTACGCCATCGACGAGCTTCGACACGATGAGGGGATCGCTCACTGGTCGAACGGGCGGCGAGTCGACCAGAACCAGGTCGAACATGCCCGACAGTTTGTGGATGAGCTCGGCCATGGCTCGAGTGCTGAGCAGCTGCGCTGGGTCGGGAGGGGTAGCCCCCGCCGGTAGAAGGTAGAGCTGATGGTTGGGGTCGACCCGGACGAAGATTTCGTTGAGTGGTTTGTGTCCCAGCAAGTACTCGGGGTAGCCGGCGGTCGCTGTGACACCGAGGTAGTTGTGGATCGACGACCGTCGAAGGTCGGTATCGATGATGCAGATTCGCTTACCGGCTTCGGCCAGCAACCGACCGAGGTTTGCCGTGGTGACGCTTTTGCCTTCGCCGGGAAGAGCGCTCGTTACTTGCACCACCCGTAGAGGACGATCGAGGGCTGCGAACTGCAGCGATGTACGAAATGACCGGAATGCCTCGGTGACCGCTGGGGTTCGTTCGACTGCCTCACGGCGTGACCGGTTCCAGAAGTGGGTTCGTCCGCTTTGCGGGATCGTGGCCAGAATTGGCAGTTGGTCGGTGGCCCTCGTGAGGTCCTCGGGCGAAACGACAGCGTCATCGAGTTGTTCGAGTGCGAAGGCGGCGCCAAGTCCAAGCAGGAGTCCGCTGAGTGCACCGAGGATGAGGTTGCGTACCGGGCGCGGGCTGGCAGGGCCTTCAGGTTCTTCGGCTTCGCTGATGATCTGAGCGATGCCGCCGCTTGCGAGGTCGGTGTTCAGCTGGAGGGTGGTGAGCCCCTGGGTGTAGACCGCCCGTTGGCTGGTGAGTGGTGCTCGTTGTTCTGATTGCCGTCTGACCAGTTCGCTACGTTGTTGTTCGAGCGCGTCGAGTTCGCTGGTGTCTGTGTTGTCTCGCCGACGTTCGGCGGCAAGAGCCGAATCGATCTCATCGAGTTCGTCGGTGTGTTGCTCGTCGAGCGTGGCCAGCTGCCCATCGATGGCGGAGATCTGGGATTGCACCGCGGCCGAAGTCTGGGCGTAGTCGCTGACCAGTCGGTCTTTGCGGAGTTCGAGGTAGGTCGACGCGTAGATGTTGGCGATCTCGGCTGCTCGTTCTGGTTCGCCTGCTGATGCGGTCACCGAGATGACGTCGCCGTCGTTGGAGGTGGTGACCACGATTTCGGGTTCTTCGCCGATGGTGGTTGTGACGGCGTTGAAGACGGTGCTGCTTTTGAGAAATTCGACCTGGTTGTCGAGTTCGCGGTCGGCGTCGACTCGGCCGCCTTGCGACGTCGAGAAGATGTCGGAGGTTGAGCGGCTTTCAACCAGGAGGTCGGCGGTTGCCTCATACCGGTTACTTTGGAGGAACGTGACCAGGCCAGCGGCAGCAAGAGCCAAAAGGGTGCAGGCGATTACCTGTGCCTTATGGCGTCGCAGAATTGCGATATAGCTGCGTAGATCGAGATCAATATCCCGTTCATCGAACGAGAACATGTGGTGGGTCCCTCCTGGGCTTGCGCGCCGCCAACGTGCGGCGAAATTGCAACGTCTGTCTCCATCGGCGTGGGCCGTATGGACTTGAGCGCATGAGGCCGATGACTCACGACGCCGTCGCTGTTGAGTTTTCTGCCAATTAGAGAGTACTCTCTAATACATGAGATCGGCGACACGTCAACGGAAACTCTGGCCCTACAAATCCGGCGGTCTGCCACCCGGTCAGCGGCGCCTCGACGTCATGCCCCGCTTCAGCGATATGCCGTTCAACTCGCCACCCAACCCGCTGCCCCAACCAGTCATCGAAGTTCGACGGGCTTCCGAGGTGCTGGCGACAATCGACCATGCGTTGATAGAAAGCATCGGCCCGCGGGACTTCACACGTGATTTTCACTGTGTAACTACCTGGTCGGTGGTTGGTCTTGTCTGGACCGGCGTCCCCCTGGCCGAGGTGCTCGTTGCGGCCGAGATTGCGCAACAAGACACAGAGTTTGTCGTGGTGCGGTCGGCCGATCAGGGGCGCGCCAACTTTGTCTGGAACGACTTCGAGCGCAGCACGGGCTTCGCTCGCCAATCGTCTGCCTCCGCCCGAGATGGTCGACGCGATTGTTGATGACGCAGTGGTTGCCGTGCTGAGCGGTATCTAGCCGCTACGCAAGAATCGACCTTTGCATGCTTCCCCGAAACGGTCGTTCTTCTTGGCGGCCAGTTACCGGTTGGTCAGGGTCGAAATAGGGAGTGTCGCCAATGACGGTTACCCGTTCGACCGACCTGCCATGGGGCCAGTAATC
>CALGZB010000216.1 GCA_937934655.1 uncultured Acidimicrobiales bacterium
GGGACGCAACGACCACCCGCCCTCCGTTCGGTGCTACATGTGTGGGTATGACCTTTGAATCAACCGGACCGATTGATCGTGTTGCCAACGGCCAGGCCGTTCGTCGAGAGGTACTCGGCGACGAGTATGTCGACTCGGTGAGCGCGCCCGGCACAGAAGCCCAACATGCCTTCCAGGAACTCGTTGCTGGGTTCGCGTGGGGCAGCGTGTGGTCGCGCGATCAGCTGTCTCGGCGCGACCGCAGCCTCCTAAATCTCGCCATGTTGACAGCGCTCAACCGGCCCCACGAGCTTGGCCTGCACGTCACCGGCGCCTTGAACAACGGCCTCGCACCTCATGAGGTCGAGGAAGCTTTGATGCACGCGGCCCCATATTGCGGTTTGCCCGCAGCGATCGATGCAATGCGCACCGCCCGGCCCATCCTCGAAGCATGGTCCGACGATTCCAGCAGCTCGGACTGACCCGGCTGCTTGCGCGACCCGGCTGTGCTTAGAGAACCCGCTGGAGATAGTCGACGATGATGTTCGCGAACCGTTGGGGGTCTTCCACTAATCCCAGGTGCTGGTAATGCTCCACGATCACGGTTTCAGAACCCGCAATCTCCGACGCAATCTTGTGTGACATCGCCGGGGTGCTGCCGCTGTCGTTCTCGCACGTGACCACCAGTGACGGCACCTCAATGCGGGGAGACGGGTCGATCAACTCGCGCACACCGTGCGCCAAGGCCCATGTGGCCTGGGCATATCCCTCCGGATCGGCCTGCACCCTCCAGTCGCGCACGAGCGAGGGATAGGGACTGCCGCCGGCAAGGAACTGCGGCGTGAACCAGCGAGCGAGAGCGGCATCAAAGGTAGACAACGCCCCCTGCTCGCGGACCTTGGCGGCTCGCTCTTCGACGAGGCGCTGGCCCTCCTCGCCGCGATCGTGGGGTGAATTCAGAATGCAAAGCGCGCTCACCCGGTTGGGAAAATCGAGAGCGAACCGACGATTGATCATTCCTCCGATGGAGAAACCAACAATGGCAGCACGGTCAATCGCGCAGGCGTCGAGGACGTTCGCTATCTGCTGCGCGTAGAGCGCCAGCGTGGCAGTTGTGCCTGGAGGACCGCTCTGGCCGTGGCCGTACAGGTCGTAATTCACCACATAGAAGTGGCGGGTCAGCTCATCGAGGTGCGGTGTCCATAATCTGCTGCTGAGTCCCAACCCGTGGACCAGGACGATCGGCGGTGCCGCTGGGTCGCCGAGCAGTTCGTAGGCCGTCCCATCGTCGGTTCGCTGCATCAGCCTGCGGGTTGGGGCTGATAAGCAACGACCTCAACCTCGACACGAACATCGACCAACAGCTCACTCACTACCGCCGACCGGGCCGGTGGCTCAATCGGGAAGTACTCGCCGTAAACGGCGTCGAACCCTGCGAAGTCGTCCCGGTCACGAAGCCACACCATCGCCTTCACTACGTCAGCGAGCTCGCAGCCGGCGGTTTCAAGAGTGGCGGTGATGTCATTAAGAACTGCCCGCGTCTGGTCTTCGATCGAGCCAGTCGTCATGGGCGCTCCGTCGCTCATCGGGATCTGTCCGGTCAGGTAGACGTAGTCGCCTGCGCGAATGGCACGAGAAAGTGAAAGCACTCGGCCACCGATTTCCAGCGGCGCTCCGATTACCTGTTTCCTCTTATCGCTCATTGGCGAGATCGTAGACGACGAGCAACTTTTATGGGCACTGCCTGCATGGATGTGGTCAACTACCGGGCAACCAGGAACAACAGGGCAAGGAGTCCGACCCGCGATGACCGATATTCCGGTGTACAAGATGCTCATCGATGGAGATTGGGTGGACGCTTCCGATGGAGGCGTGTTCGACAGCGTCAACCCCGCCTCGGGAGAGGTTTGGTGCCAGATACCAGAGGCAACCGAAGCAGACGTGGAACGAGCGGTTGAGGCCGCGCACGAGGCGTTCACCTCGGGACCCTGGTCCACAATGACACCAACCGCCCGGGGTAAGTGTCTGTCGCGGCTCGGCACGCTGCTCGCTGAGAAGTCTGAACAACTCGGTCGAACCGAGTCAGTCGACTCGGGAAAGATGCTCAAAGAGACGCGTTGGCAGGCTGCATACATCGCAGAGTTCTTCCAGTTCTATGCCGGTTGCGCTGACAAGATCAGCGGTTCAACTCTGCCCATCGACAAACCCGACCTGTTCGTCTTCACCAAACGCGAACCGCTCGGGGTTGTTGCCGCAGTGGTGCCATGGAACTCCCAGCTGTTCCTGGTCGCCGTCAAACTCGGCCCCGCGTTGGCCACCGGCAACACCGTGGTGTTGAAAGCTTCCGAGCACGCCTCCGCAGCGATGCTCGAGTTTGGCGAACTGATAAGCGAGGCAGGCATCCCGCCGGGTGTGGTCAACATTGTCACCGGCCATGGTGATCCGTGTGGCCGGGTGTTGACCTCCCATCCGCTCGTCGCCCGGATCTCGTTCACCGGGGGCCCAACCGCCGCTCGACAGGTACTGAAGAACTCCACGAACAACTTTGCCGAGGTGTCGCTGGAGCTCGGCGGGAAATCGCCGTTCATCGTCTTTGACGACGCAAATATCGATAGCGCGGTCAACGCATCGATCGCCGGCATCTTCGGCGCCACCGGCCAAAGTTGTGTGGCCGGGTCGCGCCTGTATCTCCATGAAGACATCGCCGATGAGTTCCTCGAGAAGATGGTCGCTCTCGCAGGCGACATCCGGATCGGTGACCCGCTGGCTGACGAAACCCAGATGGGCCCTCTCTGCACCGCCGGGCAGCTTGCCCTGATCGAGTCCGAGATTGCCCATGCAAAATCCGAAGGGGCGACGATTCTCACGGGCGGAAAGCAACCCGAAGGGCTGGGCGGCCTCTTCTACGAGCCGACCATCGTGGCGTGCCCGCGCCAGGATTTACGCATCGTCGACACCGAGCTGTTCGGACCGGTGTTATGCGTGCAGCGATTCTCCACCGAGGAGCAGGTGATTGCGCTGGCTAACGATACCGAACACGGTCTGGCAGCCGGGATCTTCACCCGCGACAGTGCGCGCTCATTGCGAGTAGCCAACGCGGTCAGATCAGGCATCGTGTGGGTGAACACCTATCGCGTCGTGTCGCCGATCGCTGAGTTCGGCGGCGTGAAGGGATCCGGGTACGGGCGCGAAAGCGGCATGCAGGCGATGTATGACTACACCCGGCCGAAGACAATCTGGATGAACATGTCCGATGAGCCGATGTCCAACCCCTTCATCATGCAGTAATGGCACAGTCATTGGAACCCGCGTGCTACCGGGACGACGAGTTCGTCGAGCGTGACCTCGCTCTGCTCGGACACAGCTGGCTGGGGGTTGGGCGCTCTGACATGCTTACCGGCCAGGACGCCTACCAAACACTTGATATCGGCGACCGGTCGGCCATCCTGGTGCGCGACGACAGCGGAGCCTTGCGGGCGTTCGCCAACGCGTGTCGGCATCGCGGTGCCCGACTCCTGGAGGGCTCCGGGACCTGCCGCACGGTTAAGTGCCCGTTCCATGCCTGGACGTACGCCCGCAATGGCGCACTCACGGCCGCACCTCGGATGCGAGACGTGGACGGATTTTCGAAGGACGACTTTGGCCTTCTCGAGTACCGCGTGGAGGAACGCCTGGGCTTTGTGTTCCTGTGCTTTGATCCGGAAGCCCAAAGCCTGGACGAGACGCTCGGCGACTTTGCATCCGTGCATGCGCCGTGGCCTCTCGATGATCTGGTGACCACTCGGCGGCGAGAGTTCATCGTCGATTGCAACTGGAAGTCGTTTCTCGAGGTCTTCAACGAGTACTACCACCTTCCTTATGTGCACTACGAGTCTCTCGGGAATGCGTACGCCGAACCAGATGCCTGTGACGACACGAAGGGCGCGTTCACCAGCCAGTTTGGGCTGACGCGCGGAACAGGCGCTCTGCTGAAGGACCAGCAGCACAAGCCGCTCCCCTCAATGCGGGGCCTCGTCGGCAAAGAGGCCGGCGGCGTGCGTTACACCTGGGTGTTTCCCACCATGACTTTTGCCGTGGGGTTCGATGCGCTGTGGGCCTACGAGGCATACCCGCTTGGTGCACATCAGTGCCGGGTCGTGCAGTCGGCGTGCCTTCCACCCGAAACGCTGGCGACAGAAGGGGCGCAACAGAAAGTGGCCGACTATCACCACCGGCTCGATGCCTCGTTGGCTGAAGACCTTCCGGTGCTCGTTGGCCAACACCGCGGGCTGTCGAACCCAGACGCACGGACAGGTCCGCTCCACCCGGGCCTCGAACCAAGTGTCGGTCGGTTCGCCCAATGGTACGTAAACGCAATAGCCGAACATGAACAGGACTAGGCCCAAACGATGAAGTTTCACCTCGCGATCAATCTCGAGCGCCTCGACGATGGCCTCGCAATGCCCGATGTCGCTCGCCACACCTTGGAGATGGTGCAAATGGCCGAGGCGGCTGGTTTCGAAATTGCGTGGGCGGCCGAACACCACGCACTGGAGATGACGATTGCGCCCAACCCGTTTCAAATCCTCACGTGGTGGGCCGGCGAGACCTCCACCATTCGGCTCGGCAGCGCAGTTGCCACCACGGCCTACTGGCACCCCATCCGACTCGCTGGCGAAGCGGCCATGCTCGATTTGATCAGCGGTGGCCGGCTGGAATTCGGCATTGGTTCGGGTGCCTACCAGCGCGAGTTCGATCGAATGCGCCCCGGGCTTCTGCAGACCGACGCCTGGCGATACATGCAGGAGATGCTGCCGGCGGTTCGCGAACTGTGGGCCGGCGACTACGAGCATCACGGCGAGTTCTGGCAGTTTCCGACGTCGACGTCGGTTCCCAAGCCTCTCCAGGCCCAACCTCGTACCTGGGTTGCGGCCCGCTCGCCCATCACCTTCGACTACGCCGTCGCCAACGGCTGCGACATCATGTGTTGGCCGTTCACCCGGCCGCATGCTGAAGCCGAGCTCTACCGGCGTCAGCTGGCTGAGTCGATCGAGAAACATGGCGGCACGGCCCAGCCGACTTTCGCTCTCATGCGCCACACGGCGGTGTACGAGGATCCCGCTGGTCGCGAGGCGTCCATCGCCGCAGTCACACGCGTCCTCGGCCAGTTCGAGAACCTCTATCAAAATTTGGATGACGTCATCGACGGTTTCCCGAAGGAGACGCCGCTCAGCGAACTCGCGGCGCGAGAACAGTACGAACCGGAGATGCTCGAGCAGAATCTGATGTTCGGCAGCCCCGATCAGGTAATCGAGAAACTCAGAATCTACGACGACCTCGGGGTCGATGCGTTTATCTACTACGCCAGCATGGGTCTGGGACACGCCGCGCAGAAACGATCACTCGAACTCTTCTGCACCGAAGTCATTCCCGCCTTCAGCTGAGGCCGTCATCGAGGGGGGAACCAGTACTACGCCGGAGGGAGCAGCGAAACCTGGGACCGGTGCTAGGCGACTGCTTCGCCAGCCTCGCGAGCTAGTCGGGCAGCCTTAAACGACATCACGGCCTGCTGGATAAAGCCAGCCGCCAACACAATCGTCACGACCTGGCTGAACTGCGCCCAACCGAAGTCGCCCTCCCACCGGCCGACCAGCGAACCGACCGAACCGAGGATGGCCAAAAGCGCCAGCGCAGCCGCCGCATGCATCAGGTGTTTCGAAAGATCCGCTCGCCGGCCAGCGACCGCGCCAATGATCACAAAGAGCACGCCGATAAACGCCGGAATCATCGACGTGGCACTGCCTGAATCAGAAAGAAACGTGACCACTATGCCGAGTGCTATCAACAGTGCACCAAGGCCAATTGTTTTTGCTGGCATCGCTATGAGCCTTTCAAGTTCCGCTTTTGTGGGTTGAGGCGAAGCCCCGCCCCAAGTGTCGCGGCTCTCGGCTGGCTCGTCCCAACCGGCCTAATTCTGCGCCACAAGGTTGTAGCGAATTCCGCCCACCGTGTTTTACCTCTTGTTGTAGCGAGTGGTGCTTCACACAGTTCGCCCGAATCGCCGTTGCGGCGGCGTTATGAACGAAGATGTGTTGATGACTATGAGACCGCTCGACACTCAGTGAGTATGTCGGTGCGCCGCATTTGTGTTGTTCTGGCGCTCCTTGCAACCGCGTGCGGGTCAAGTCAGACGGCTGCAGGTGAAAGATCCGCAGCTGATTTCGAACGGGACTCGCCGTCTACGGTCACCCCTGCGTCGACCTCGCAACCCGTCCAAACAACGGTGAATGTGACCGAGGAGCTACCGGCTACTTCAACGACGGTGATCGAGGAGTCGGGTTGCGCTGCAAATCAGTCAGCGAATATCGGGATGACTGAGGCGGATGGACCGCTGGTCATTGTCGGAGACTCTCTTGGCTGGGAGGTTGCTGCAGCACTAGACCCCGACGGCGCAATTTCAGCCGAGTACATTCTGTTTGTGGGCGCTCGATGGCTTGAAGAGCCAGCCCAGCACCGCGCGTTCGCCGATGGCGTTGCCGCAAAGCTTCCAGGGATTGTGGTCGTAATCATGGGCTTCTGGGATGTCACGGGGCCATTGGGCCATGTCGAAGAAGTGACACCTGAAAGTGCCGCCGAAATTTCAAGCACGACCTATCGTGAGGAGCTGCGAGCCTTCCGGCAAAACCTTGGCGATAAGCCCGTCGCTTGGCTGTTGCCCCCGCCGACCAGGTGGCCACACGTCGAAGACGGCTTGCAGAGATACTCGGTGGAAGTGGACCAGCTCGCGTGCGAGATGGGCGACGCCGTCATCGACCCAAGAGCGGTGCTCGGCGATACATGGCAGCGAGACAGCGGATCAACCCGGATCCGCCACAACGACGGCGTTCACCTTTGCCCAGCCGGTGCCGCAGCAGTGACGACACACCTTCTCGCCAGCCTCGGGTTGCCAGAAGATGATGTAATCGTTCCGCTCCCAGCGCAAGACCGGTTTACCCACTGCTGACCGCCGCGCCACCGTTTGCCCCTTGTCGTAGCGAGTGGTGTTTCGTACACTTTCGCTAGCGGGTGCTTTTGCGGCCGTCCTTCCCCCCGATGTCCGAAATGGAACCTGCATGCGTTCGCGCTTCAGTCGAGTAGCTTGCGCCGTCGTTTTCTGCGTGATGGCGCTGATCGCCGTCTCCTGCGGGGGCGTAACGAACGAGGATGTGCTTCCGGTCGATCTGGCCGACACCGCTTCGGTCACTCCTTCGGACGGTTCTTCTGACTCGCCGTCAGACACGGCTGTAGGTGGCGGCGAACTGTATAAACCGGAACCGGCATGGCCGACTACGGTCGTTCGAGAACCTCCGCCGATGATCGACCGGGGCCCGATGAGCCCGGCGCCCGGTGTAACCGCCAACCCTGGAAGACCTGAACCCGACGTGTCGGTCGACATCTCGGCCGAGGTTTCGTCCAGCTCGGCGACGCTGACCTACCGGGTCGACTTTGATGAGCCGATCTCGATCGACATGAGCGTTACCGATGGCGTGGCCTCGGCAACGGTCCCTGGCCAAGACGACGGCGTCTTGGTGCGATACCGAATCGACACCGGCGACGCATCGATTCCCGAAAGCGACGACACCATCGAATTCCTTGGCTACGTCGTCACCGAGGAGTCCGAGAACCCGCCAATCCCTCGCGTCGACTGGTTCATGGACCCGGTGGCATTCGACGACATGATCACCAACCACCTTCTCGACAACAAAGAGTTTCCGGCCACCATCGCCTACGACGGTGTGGTCTACGACAACGTGACGGTGCGCCCCCGAGGCGGTGAGTATCGCCGGACCAACTTCCCCAAGCAGAGCTTCGAGGTCGAGTTTCCTAAAGGGCACGACTTCATCGCCCCCGCACTCTTCCCGTATCCGGTCGACCAGTTCGCAATGGGAAGCCAGTTCGGCGACTGGACGATGGGCCGCGAACACGCCTCATGGTCGATCTTCAATGCAGAGACCGGCCGTCCGGTGAACTCGGCACAGATCTATGTGGCACAAAACGGCTACTTCTATGGCGTCTACCGCATCAGCGAAAAGCTCGACGGCGAATGGCGCGAGGCTGTGGGGCTCGATGGGGGAGCGTTCTACAAGGCCAACGGCCTTGGAGGATTCGCTCACGCTGAAGGGTGGGAAGTGAAAACCCCCAAGGACGGCACCGCCACCGACATCAACGCCTTTGGTGTGCGACTACGCAACGACCCGGCCGGGCCAGCGAAGACAATCTTCCTGTACGAGAACGTCGACATCCCCAACGTCATCAACTACATGGCGCTCAGTGCGCTGATCGAACACGACGACCAGACGTTCCAAAACTTCTTCGTGTTTCAAGACACCGATGACACAGGGCTCTACTCGGTTCATCCGTGGGACCTCGACGAAACCTTTGGCCCGAAAATTCTGTGCTGGGAAGAGCTGATGACCGACCCGCTCTGTCTGCAGAACCCGCTCTTTACCTCGATCATGGAGGTGCCCGAGTTTGCAGCGATGTACTGGCAGCGAATGCGCACCCTCGTCGACACCTATCTACAACCCGGACTCATCGAAGACCGCCACGCCGCTTTGCTCGACAAGATCGGCACTGAACTCGCCGACATGGAAGCAAAGCAATGGGGTCGCAACCCGGCGTACGACATGGCCGACGTATTCGGCTGGGGTATCGAAGAGCGACGCGATGCGTTCGCCGACGAACCTCGCCTCCTCCCAGCGCAACCGGCCAAGCCCGACATCGTGATCGGCGAGATCCTGGCAAGCCCCGCCGACGGAGCGGCCCAGTCGATCGAGCTGCGAAACGAATCCAACTCGCCCGTCGACATCTCTGGCTGGACCATCGATGGCGTCGACTTGGTCATCCCCGGCGGCACCGTGATCCCTGCCGGCGGGTCCGTGCTGTTTACCGACTCAATCGCGACCCTTCGTTCGACGCTGCCCGATAAGAAGATCGTCGTAATCGAATACAGCGGCAGTCTCGATGACGGCGTCGAAACACTCAGCTTGATGAACGCCAACGGCGACGTGATCTAGTCGTTCATCTTCAGTGGCGAGGAGGGCTTGCGGCCGCCGAAGGCGATAAACCGATCCTGCACCGGCGCGTCGTCGTCTACTTCGACGGCATCGTTGAAGAGACCAGGCCCACGAACAGCGTCGCCGAACGCCATCAGCACATTGAGCGCCTTCTCAGCCAAATCGTCGGGGATAGCAGCGTCAACCCCGGTTGCCTCGGCGATATCCCACGCATGGGTCAGTGCATCGAAGATGAACTTGCCAATCGCTTCATCGACCGTCATGTCTCCGAACGGCGTCTCGATCTCTTTCTGCAACACGCCATGATGATCGAGAGCGTCCAGCAGGTTCTCGCGCACGTCATCCCAGCTGTCGACGGGGCGGTCGCCGGCGACATCTTCCTCGGCTTGTTCTTCGGGGGTGGCCTCGCCGTTGATTGCAGCGGCAATACGTTTCATACCCCAGATCACGTGCCCGAGAGTTTGTTTTGCGGTCCAATCGTCGTTGGGGGACTGGTTATCCCAGTCGCGGTCGGCCACCCGGCGGACCACGCCGTCCATGGTGTAGATCGTCTTGGTGAAATCACGCAGGTTTCTACTCATGGCCCAAGGCTAATCCACCGCCGACAGCCCAAGAGGCGACGAGAGCAGGTGTTGTCGTTACGCGCGCGATCTACAGATCGAGGGCGGCGAGGAAGATGTCAACGAGTCCATCTTTCGCCTGCGAACCATCGCCAGCGGAGTCGTCGGTTGACGAATCGTCGGCGGAATCACGACGGTACAAAACGCGTTGATTGAGTACGGCCAGCAGCACCATGCTCGCCATCGCCACCGCATCGGCCTTCTCTTTCTCGGTCCGGCCCGGGGCCTTGAGGTAGGGCGCAACAAATTCTGCGTCCTCGTGATGCAGAACCATTGATTTCTCGATGATCGTGCTATCGGTCTGAGCCTCCATGATCAGCGCCCGGATCAGGCCCTCGTGGAAAGAATGGTCAGTAGCGATCTTGTCGACAAAGGTCTCCGCAAACAATCGAGCCGACACCTCGCCTGGTTCCCAGTCATCAGGAACGTCGTCCGGTCCAGCTTTCATCGCGTCGTGCAAACGATCCTGCAGCGCACCCAGAAGAGCCTTTTTGCTGGCAAAACGGGCGTAGAACGAGCCCGCTGACGAGCTAGCTCTGTCGACGATGTCCTGCACGCTGACATCTGCAAAGAGCCGGTCCTCGAGCAGCTCCTCGGTCGCATCGAGCAACGCCGTAAACGTCCGGTGACTACGAGCCTGGGTTGGTGGGCGCACACCCGGAGACTCGGTCATCGAAGGACACCTTACACTTCCGTGGTTCACTAAATTTCGTGATCGTGTTCCCGTCAGGTGCCTACAGATCCAGTGCCGCCAGGAAGATATCCACAAGCCGGTCTCTGGTCGGCGTTTCCTCGGCGGGAGACGCCTCATCGGGCGTCAAAGTTAGGGAGTCGCCGGACATCCCACCGCTATACAGCATGCGCTGATTGAGGACGCCGATCAACACCGTTCCCGCCGCCTCGATCGCATCGGATTTCTCTTGAAGAGACCTACCCGGAGCGTCCCAGTAGGGGGCAGTGATCTCGGCGACCCTGTTGTGTAGCCCCATCGACTTTTCGATGATCGTGGTATCGGTTTGTGCCCCGGTCATGAGCGCACGGATCACGCCTTGGCTCGACCGGTGATATGCCGTCAGCTTGTCGACGTAACTCCCGGCAACCAGCTCGATCGATACTCCACCTTCCACCCAACCGTCGGGAACCTCTCGCACCCCCGCTTCCATCACCGCATGTAGACGGTCCTGGAGTGCGAGGAGAAGTGCATGCTTGCTAGAAAAGCGACCGTAGAACGCGCCAGCTGACGAACCAGCCCGGTCGACGATTTCTTGCACGCTGACGTCTGAGAAGAGCCGTTCATCGAGGAGTTCTTCGGCGGCATCGAGGAGCGCCACGAAGGTCTTTTGGCTTCGGTCCTGAAGTGGGGGGCGAACACCGGACGACTCGCTCATCGACGAATTGTACAATGTTGGAGCGCCGTGCCCGACGGTTCTTCGGGCCCAACAATCACCCGTTCAGATCCGAGGGTCCCAACCGGAGCGACCTAGGCTTCGCCGGTGCCAGATACCGCGATCTCACCGGACGAGATTTCTCGCGAAGCATGGCTGGCCTTGTTCGTCAGCACGGTTGTCGTCTTCCTGGTCGTCATCGACATCTCGGCGGTCAACGTAGCGTTCCCGTCGATCCGCGAAGA
>CALGZB010000217.1 GCA_937934655.1 uncultured Acidimicrobiales bacterium
GACCACTGGGCCGACTGGGGACTCGCCGACCGTTACATCGAGACGCACGTCCGCAAACGCCTGCCCTGCAACTGGAAGGCTGCCACCGAAGCATTCCTTGAGGCGTACCACGTGCGTGAAACCCACTCCACCGGCGAACTCGGCGACGAGGTCACCACGCAGTACGACATCTTTGGCGACAACGTTTCGCGCTTCATTCACACCACCGCACTCAACTCGCCGTTGCGCGACCCGCAACGAACCGAGCAGGAATTGCTCACTCGTATGGCGAGCCGACGAGGTACCGACAGCGCACCGCTGGCTGACGGCGAACGAGCACGCGACGTCTACGCCAAGATGATGCAGACCCAAATGAGCGAGAAGTATGGCCACGACTACTCGCACCTGAGCGAGACGATGACCCTCGACTCGATCGAGTATTTCCTCTTCCCGAGCGCCTTCTTCTTCCCAGGCCTTCAGCTGCCGATGGTGTATCGCTTCCGCCCCGATCCCACCTCGATCGATCACAGCTACTTCGACTTGTTGATGATGCGCCCCCGACCGGCCAATGGCACCGCACCCGAGCCGCCTGAGGTCATCGAACTCGGCATCGACGACAGCTACTCGATCGCCGAAGGCCTCCTCGGCCTTGGTCGGGTTTATGACCAAGACACCGCAAACATGGCTGCGCAAACGCGCGGCTTCCGGTCGAGTCGTAAACGCGGCCAGACCCTCGGCAACTATCAAGAAGTTCGAGCCCGTCATCTCCAAGAGCGGGTGCGCCACTACGTCGGCGGCGAGTTTCCCACCGACTAGTCACTACAGCCAGAAACAATCCACCCAACAGAGCAGGAACAAGAGCCATGAGTCGCGACGACATCGAAGATCTCCAACACCGGTACGCCAGCGCCGTAGGCAGACGAGACGAAGCCAGTTGGGCATCGACCTGGGACGCGAACGCCACGTGGGAGCTCGGCAAGGGCCGTTCCGTGGAGGGCCGCGAGGCAATCCTTGCACTATGGAATAGCGCGATGGACGGTTTCAACGCCGTTGTGCAAAACGTGGTCGACGGAACCTGCGAACTCGACGAGGACGCCGGAACCGGAACCGGCCGCTTCTCGATCATTGAACATTGGAACCGGGCCAACGGAGACCGCGGCATCCTTCTGGCCTATTACGACGACAAGTACGTGCGCACCGATGGCCAGTGGCTGTTTGCCAGCCGTGAACTCATCGTTCAGTACTCGGGCCCGCCAGACCTATCAGGCACGTTCCACAACGCCTGGGGCGAGTCATAACACCCATCAAACCCGAACTGGTACCGCTTCAGGCTGTTACACCCCTCTGTGGCGGTACCAGTTCGGTTCTTTGAGTGGTCGACCTTCTACGGCAGGCTGATTACTGTCACCTTGCCGGTTGATCCGTCGATTTCGATCGTGGCTCCATCGGGGATCCGATCGGTGGCATCGATCACGGAAACGGCGCATGGCACGCCCAGCTCTCGGCACACGATCGCAGCGTGACTTGCTACCGCACCCACGTTGACCACAACCCCTTCGGCCGACAGGAACAGCGGCGTCCACGATGGATCGGTGGTGGGCGCAATCATGATGTCGCCGGGGCCGATAAGTGAGGGATTCGACGGGTCGAGAATGACGCGTGCGGTTCCAGTGACGACACCGGGTGACCCCGCAGTGCCCTGAAGCACCTCCCCAACTGCAGCAGAGGCGGCACCGCCCGATGCCCGCACTGGCCATTCAGAAATCGGTGGCACACCATCTTGGAGCTTCACGATGTAGGGCGGCTCGAGGGTTCGAAGCAGATCCATGTTTGCCTTGCGTTCGCCGACGGTAGCGCTCAGTGCACCCGGATCGCCGAGGAAACCGTCGAGCTCGGTGTTGAGCACCATGAATACGTCGCTGGCATCGGCGAGGCTGCCGTTGTCGACCATACGCTGACCGACTTCCAACATGGCGAGCTTGCCTTCATGGATGAGCCGGATACAGGCGTTCTTGCCCTTCTCCCGAAGTTGGAAGAACACCGCTGCCGAATGCATACCGGCTTGCAAGGTCCCGTGAGCTTCGGCATCGCCCTCGACCATGGCGAGAAGTTCAGCAGAAAGCTCTTCACGAACGGTCACCGACTTCGCTTTGGCAGCGCTCGGTGCCTTCCCATCGTCCTGGAACCGCATACGTTCGATCATTCCGAGGGCAAGCGTTGGGCGGGTCGTCCACGACGGTGCGCCCATATCCCACTCGTTGGGTCCCCGGTGTCCATGTTCGGCGACGAGTTGATCCCAGGCTGCGCAGAACGCAATCGCTTCGTCATCGGTCGAGGCCCGAAGGCTTTCGAGGAGACCAGTAGTGCCACCGTCGAACGACGTGTTGAGCGAGTCGCTGTTCTTCACCATTCGACTCAGGTCCCACATATCAAGCGAGGCTTCAGCGGATTCCACGGCACCGATTCCGGTCATCACCTTCACCGCATCTTCGCCGCGGCCAATCGCTTCGCAAATCGCTTGCACCGCACCTGGCCCGAGCGACGCGCCAAGAGCCGACTGGCAATACGGAATCCACGCCTCCTCGAGCTTTTCTGCCGACAGACGTGCTCGCTCCACGAGCTCGACATCGGTGAGCGAGGTGAGGTCGGGGCGTTGGGTAACGAACTCGCGAGCCATCACCGCTGCGGCGTCTTGTTTCGGGAAGCCGTCGGTACTCATGGCCCATGCCATGGTCTCACCGAGCTTGGCCGTTGCCGCTTCGTTTTCGTCGGTCGGGCTGACCTCGATCGCCGGAACACCCGGGTGGTCTCCGAAGTAGGCCTGGTCGATCGCTTCGGGGGTGGCGCCTGGCATGCGGGTACCCATGAGACGAGGCAAGGACAACTGGTTATAGAAGTAGCCGCCCCAGTTGCCAAATACTTCTGGCGGGTCGAGGGCGAACTCGTCCCAGCCGAGAACACCGAACTCCACAAAGCCGCCGGCAACACCAGGGATGCAACCCTTCATCCAACCAAGGCTCCAGCCAAGCGGTGTGAACGGCTCGGGCCCGACCTCGTCGGCGTTGGCCCGGGTGTAATACGGAAACCTCGTGCTGATCTCGGTATCGGTGATCCAGCTGGTGAGTTCGTTGGCCATTGCGTAGTCATCCCCTTGTCGTCGACCTGAATGATTGGTCTGGTGTTTAAATTAACCGGTTGATAGGTTTCGTGCGAACGACGCAACGACAGGGGAACGAATGGCTCGAATACATGTCCCGGATGGCGAATCCAAAGAGGCATCAAGAATCTGGCAAATGGTGCCACATATGGCAGGTGCTATCGCAGCAATGAGTAAGGCCGTCTACGAAGACAGCAGTCTGCCGGTTCGCGAGCGCGAGGTCGCGCGAATGCGGATTGCCCAGCTCAATAAGTGCGACGTTTGACAAAACACTCGAGCAGCATCGGCGATGCAGCAAGGGCTAGATGACGACCTCTACAACCAGGTCGGCACGTACTACAACAACGACGCATTCACGCCTCGTGAGAAACTGGCCATCGAATACGCAGAGCAATTTGCGATCGACCCCAGTCAGGTCAACGACGAATTCATCGGTCGGATGAGCGAGCACTTCTCCGACACCGAGATCATGGAACTCACCGTCACCAACGCATTCTGCCTTGGCTTCGGCCGGGCTCTCACCGCGCTCGACGTTGCGCGCGACTTCGATGTCAACTGGAGCCCCGAACCCACGACACCGTAGCTCGAGGGGGTTCGGAAACCCAGCGACAAACGCTTAGACGGCTACAGCTCCGCGGTTACGAAGTTCGGCCACAGCGAGCACGACCAGCACGAGTCCGGCGAGCAAGCCGAGCCAGACGCCGATACCAGCACTGATGTTGGCGCTATGCCGGATGATTGAAATCAGTGTCGCGAGCGGAATCAAGAAAGCGACCAAACCAACCGTCAGGACGGCGTGGCCGAGAAGCGCGTTTGGGCCCGGCTCCGCCAGGCCTTTCGGCCTCATTCGCATGAACGCTGCCACGGCGGTCACAACTCCGAAGATCAAAAGGATGTAACCAAGGCGAGGTCCAGATGCCGCATCACCAGTCTTGCCCTCGAGCGCAGTCAAGGAGATGCTGCCAGCCGAGACATACGTCAAGAACGGGAAGAACGCAACGCCGAGCCCGGCGAGCACTGCCACGATCGAGTACGAGCGTTCCGTACCGGCGCTGAGAGCTTTCACCTGGCCGGGCTCGGTGGCCGCCAAGGTAATGAGACCGATCTGGGGTATCAGCGATGCCGGGAAGTACGCGACCACAGGACCCCATCCAGTGCCTGCTTCAAACGTTGCGAGCCACCCGACGATGAAGGCCAGGATGTTCATCCATGCACACACGCCAAGGATCACGGTTAGCTGAGCGACTCCGAGACCAGGCAAGACTTTCGAGCGGCCCATAATTCGCATGATCGCGAGCACCAACAGGCCAGCGCCAAGGGCTACTGCGATGATTCCGAACCCGGTACCGCCGTCGGAGCTCAAAACACCTTCGTCAGGGTCGCCGCGTTTCGCCCACTTACCGAACAGCACCGCCCACATATAGATCACAGCGAGAACGAAGTGAAGAAACTTGAAGAAGGTTTCAAGGTTGAACTTCATCAGTGCGGTGCGAAGTTGTAGCGCAATCGCGATGCCGGCGACCGCTGCGAGGAAGATCCAGCGGAAAGCTGCGTTTTCCTCGCCGAGGTTGGCGAGCACAAGAATGAGATACAGCACCGTGAACACTGCGAAAAAGATGCTCGGTTTCGACATGTGTTTGAGCTTCATGCGGTGACCTCCCCGCCGAGGTAGCTCGCTTCGAGCAGGTCGGGGCGTTCCTTGAGCTCAGCTGCCGATCCTTCGAGCACGATTTCACCGTGGCTCATTACATAGGCACGGTCGCAAACAGAAAGCGCAAGATGCACGTGCTGTTCGACGATCAGGACACCGGCACCTGTTTCGTTTGCGATATCGCGAACGATCGGCAGCAGGCGCTCGACGATGATCGGCGCGAGCCCGAGACTCATTTCGTCAACCAGCAGCAACTTCGGCTCGCTTACGAGCGCTCGTGCCATGGCCAACATCTGCTGTTCGCCACCGGAAAGCAAACCCGACCGTCGACCCATAAGGGGCCGCAAAGCCGGTAGCAGCTCCAGTGCACGCTCGTAGCCGGCGGCTTGCGCCTTACGACTTCCGCGCAACCCCAGCCGAAGATTCTCCTGAACGGTGAGCCCGAAGAACAAGGAGCGATCTTCGGGCACGTGCGCGAGTCCGCGACGAGCGGCTTTGTGTGGCGCTCCGAAAGTCGCCGGGTCGCCGAGCACGGTAACACTGCCGTCAAGCACTTTGAGGAGGCCCGAGACGGTGAGCAAGGTGGTGGTTTTGCCCGCGCCGTTTGGGCCAAGCATCGCAACGACCTCGCCTTTGTCGACGTGGAGATTTACGCCACGGACAACTGGCACGCCGGAGTAGCCCGACGACAGATTTTGGATATCGAGCAGCCGATCGCCCGAATCTTCGTTACTCATTGATCGCCCCTTGAGTTGTGTGCGCTGGAGACGGCCTCGCCGGCAGCAGCTTGAATGTCTCCGGCTTCGGCACCGAGGTATGCGGCCTTCACCGCCGGGTCCTCGCGGACTTCAGCAGGTGTGCCTTCGGCGATGATTTGTCCGAAGTCAAGGACATAGATGTAATCGCAAACACTGAGAACGAGGCCCATGTCGTGGTCGATAAGAAAGACCGACATGTCATGGTCGAGAAACTCTCGTAAATGTTGACCGAGCTTCTGGCTCTCGGCGGTGTCGAGTCCGGCGGCAGGCTCGTCTAACAGAATCAGGTCGGGTTTGGCGGCAAGAGCCCTAGCAACACCAACCAGTTTGCGACGACCGTGCGAAAGATCCGTTGGCATCGCATCTGCATCGGCGGTGAGTCCCATGATCTCAAGTGCCCAATTGACACGATCCTCGATCTCTTGATCCTTTGGGGTCATATAAAGCATGTCGAGGATAAAGCTGTACCACCGGGTCGGATACGCCGCTACTAAGAGGTTGTCGCGCACACTGAGATCTTCGAAGAGTTCAAGCGACTGAAAGGTTCGTACCAGCCCCCGCTTGGCCCGTTCGTGCGGTTTCAGTTCCCCGATGTCTTCACCGTCGAACGTCGCCGAACCTGCCGACATCGGCACGTACCCCGTAATGGCATCGATGAAGGTCGTCTTCCCCGCGCCGTTTGGGCCGATGAGGCCGACAAACTTTCCTCGGGGCACGTTGAGGTCAACCGAGTCGTTGGCATTGAGACCACCAAAGGTGACGGTCAGACCCTTCGTTTCGAGAAGATTGTCGGTCATACCACTGCTCCTTCAAGCGAATCGGCGATCGCGGACTCAGCGGAGTCCGTTCCAGATGGATAGTCGGGCGGAGTGGGATCCCGCCGGAGACCAGCCAGAATCTCTCTACCGGTCGTAGCGTTCACAAGGGAGACCCCCTCACCGTTGGTCGCAATAGCGTTCACGACAAGCAGCGCTCCACCGGCGATGTTGATCGCCGCTTGGTCGACACCGTCGAAGTGCAGATGCAGAATCTCGCCGTTCAGACCACCAGCGACGAGAAGGCCGCCAAAGACGGCACCAGTGACTGTGGTAATTCCGCCGAGATAGACGAAGGCGAGCAGGCCAAGACCAATGAGTGGTGCGAAGTTTTCACTGGTGAGTTGTGACAGTTTGAAGGCAAACATTACGCCGGCAATTCCGGCAATCCCCGAACTGATGCCGAATCCCAGAAGTTTTGTTCGCGAAACGTCGATGCCGGCAGCTGCAGCAGCCCGCTCGTTCGCTCGAACGGCAAGAAACCGTCGTCCGATTCGCCCTCGTCGCAGGTTGACGACACAAACGCCGACCGCCGCCACCATGAAGATCAAGAAGACGGTGAACTTCCAGTTGTCGGTCTGGTTCGAATTCTCGTTGAAGCCACCAAAGTTGCTTCCGAAGATCGAAAACTCGGGCATCGGGTTGGTCGACTCGGCGCCCGCCCCCATCAGACCAACGTTGCGCAACACGAGCTTCTCGATTGCGACCACAGCGGCAAGCGTGACCACTGCGAGCTGCACGCCGCGAATTCGCAGTGCGGGGAGCCCAACGAGCAGACCCACAACAACAGCGGCAGCAACACCAGCGACGGCGGCCAAGAACAGCGGGAAGTTGGGCCCATCTTTCACGAAGAAGTCGAACTCTCGAATTTTCATGCCGTCGGCGGCAAGCCGGGCCGTCAACCATGCGGCGACGCCGCCAAGACTCCACTGGGCCAACGAAATCTGTCCGAGGTAGCCGACCAGCACAACCAGGCTGAACATGAACAGCATGAAGATAAGTGACGTGCTCAGCGCAGATTCCCACTTCGACACAAAGATATTGGATATCAGCAAGCCAACGCCGATGAGTCCCACCGTGCCGATGGTCGCGTTGTTTGTTGCCGGCGCCTTCGGTTGGCGACCCACGCTAATGGAGCCGCGGACCGGGAGTTTCCCGCCTCGGGTATACAGGACGATGATGATGGCGATGAGCGGCACGAACTGACGAACACCGTCTGCCGGCAACCACTCTTTGACGCCCTCGCCCCAAAAGTCACGCTGGAAAAGATCGACACCGCCACTGGCGATCATGCCGAGTGCCAAACCTCCGAACGTAGCGCCAACCACTGAGGTCAGGTTGCCGATAAGCGCCGCGGCCAATGCAAAGACCACGAGCAGAGGAATCTGCGAGGGCTGGGTCTTGTGCAGAAACACGATGCCAGCCACGCCAGCCAGCACTGACGACAGCACCCAGTTCAATCCGGCGAGCAGCTGAGGCGAATAGCCCAGCAGGGCGGCACCTTTTTCGTTTTCATCGGCAGCACGAGTTGCAATACCGAAACGGGAGTACCGGAAGAAGAGGTAGAGCAACCCGCCGACCACAAGAGCGGTCCCGGCAAGCCAGATATTCGACCCAGGCATCGTCTTGTCGGTAAAGGGAATGACAAAGGGATCGCTCGTACTGTCGTATCCCCACCAACCAGCGTCATTTCTGTTGCTATTGCTGAAGTTCTTGAGCGCTACCGCACCCAGATAGATAAAGACACCGACCGAGCCGATGACCTTGGCCAGCGTTGGCGCATTGCGAAGCGGCCGGAAGACCAAGAAATGCATAAGCAAACCAATGAAGGCGGCCATGAGCAACGACAAGAGCACCGCTAGCCACGTCGGCGGGTCCTCCATGACGAAGATGCGCACCGGCAGGTTGTTGAGGCGCAGCTTCTGCAGGACGCCCCATTCGGGGATGGGATCGACCCAAGGCAGGTACATGTTGCCTCGGCCTGGTTCTCGAAGCTCGTCGAAGTTGTAGGCGGCATAGGCCGCCACCCCGCCGTGAGCGAAGTTGATGACACCCGAGCCGCGAAACGCGACCACGATACCTACAGCCAGAAGTGCGTACACGCCTCCCGCACCGATGCCTGCGATCACTGCCGCAATAAAGGCTTCCAACGAAACTTCCTCCCCCAAATTGCGCCCGGACGGGCGCACCCCATGAACCACAGTTCGGGGGCGGCCCTGCACCGTGCA
>CALGZB010000218.1 GCA_937934655.1 uncultured Acidimicrobiales bacterium
GGCTGCACTCGACCGCTTAGGCGTCGATCGCAGCGAAGCAGAATTTGAAGTTCTTGACGAAGCACAGACTGGTTGGTTTGGCCGAGTAAAGGCTGAAGCCCGAGTGCGGGCACGTGTAACCCCAACTACTCCTCGTCCCAAGCAAGAACGCCGGGATCGTGGAAACAAGAAGGGCGGCAACAACCGCAACCAACAGCGTGGCAACAAGGATTCGGGCAACCGGGACTCAGGCAACAGGGATTCCGGCAACAGGGATTCCGGCAACAAGGATTCTGGTAACCGAGGCGGCGGCCGCAACAATGCTGGTCGAAGCGGTGGCGGAAAAGCTGCTGCTGGTGCTGCCGTCGTCGCCGGCGCTGGCGTAGCCGCAAGCAGTTCAGCCGACGGTTCACCTGACAACCAGGGAAACAGCCAAGGAAACAGCCAAGGAAACAGTGACTCTGGCAGTGACGGCAATGGCGGAAACGGTAACTCCGGCAACCGTGACGGTGGCCGAAACCGAAACGATCGCAACAACCAACAAAGTGGTGGCAAGGGGAAAAACAAGGTGCACAACGAAAGCGACATGAGTGTTCCCGACCAGGCAGAGGTCGCAAAGACCTTTATGGAAGGGCTCCTTGAAAACATGGGCCTTACCGGCACGGTCGGCATTGAGAATGTGCTCGAAGATGAGGCAACAGTGCAGGTCAGCGGTGAGAACGTTGGATTGCTGGTCGGTCCAGGCGGACGCACCCTTAACTCCCTGCAGGAACTTGCTCGGACCGTTATCCAGCGTCACGCCGGCGGTTCGCCGGCTGGACGTATCCGCATTGATGTAGGCGGATATCGTGCTCGCCGCAAAGAGGCCCTCGAGACCTTTGTGGCAGGCATTGCCGCAAAGGTGATCGACAGTGGAACCGCTCAGGCCCTCGAGCCTATGGGTTCCGCCGATCGTAAGATCGCCCACGATGCAGCGAACGACATTGATGGTGTTTCCACCATCTCCGAAGGCGAAGATCCTCGCCGAAGGGTTGTCATCGTCCCAGCTGAGTAAGCTGGAGCCATGTCTGAGACATGGCCACAATGGATGATTCACGCACAAGACGTCGGGCTTATTGGCCCGGCGTCTTTGCGTTTTCACCACGACCACGCTCAGGGATTCACTGAAGCCCCTGAGTTGAAAGAAGGGGCGAGTGCCGACGGGACGCCAAATGGGCGCTCGATTGACCTGGGTTCAGGTGGTGGGTTGCCTGGTCTCGTGCTTGCAGGTCTCTGGCCAACCTCTCACTGGCTACTCCTCGACGCTAGGAAGCGTAGTGAGGAGCATCTTGAGGAAGCGATAGCGGCGGAGGGCCTTGAGGACCGTGTAGAGATGGTTACCGGGCGCGCCGAGGATCTCGGTCGAGACGATTCGTTGCGTGAACTGTTCGTGTTTGCAACGGCACGTGGTTTCGCAAAACCGGGTATCACTGCTGAGCTTGCGGCAAGTTTCCTTTGTGTTGGAGGCGTTCTCGTGGTGAGTGAGCCACCCGAAGACATCGACCGTTGGCCGAAGGACGGGCTCACCATGGTGGGGTTAGAACCGGGTTCAAGCTGGGCAAACGATGTTGGTCACTACCGATCGTTCCGAAAGGTGGACCCTTTAGGCGAGCGATACCCTCGGCGGGTTGGGATCCCGGAGAAACGGCCACTCTTCTAACAGCTTCGTCTCTAGAGGTGGTTGGCACGAGAAACCCTCAAGTGTTTCACGTGAAGCGCGTTGATTCGAACAGCCATGGGTGGATCGGTGTTTCACGTGAAGCATCCTCGCGACTTGGTTTCCACCGGCCTGGATGTTTCACGTGAAGCATTCCACAGCTGGCATCACCGAGAAATCGACGTCGATTTAGGAAATCTGCGTCTTGATGTGCGTGTATCGACCGGCGCTGCCAGTAGGCTTTCCTTTTGAGGATCACCTCTCTTGAAAGCGATAGGACTCTCGTGAACGAAGTTCCACCCGCAGAGCCGAGCGATGAAGGCACTGACGCCGGCCCAGCCGACGGTGCGACACCTGCTCCACCCGTGCCTGCACCGACCGAACAGACACCCCTGACTCCAACGCCTGTGTCGAAACCGGTGTCTACTCCTCCCACAATGCCACCCCTGCCGCCGATGAGCCGCCCTACCCCTACTCCTCCTGCTTCCCCGGTGGCGCCGGGAACGACACCTGGTGTCCACTCCGCTCCTGCACCGCCGGCACCCGTGTCCCCCACCGTGTCCCCAAACATGCCCGCAAACAGTGCGCAGCCAGCGAACCCCTCGCTTCTTGCGGGCGAACGTGACAACACAGCTGCAGCGAATGTGACCGACCCAATCGATCACCCAGCACCTGCTGGAGCGGTATCCACACCGCAGGCCACCCCTGTGGAAAACTCTCTAGTTGAAGGTCAGGGTACGCCTCAACCCGCAGGTCAGCTCCGTATTTTCGCCGTGGCGAACCAGAAGGGCGGGGTGGGGAAAACCACAACAACGGTCAACCTGGGCTCTTGCCTCGCTGAACTTGGGCTGCGGACCCTGATCGTCGATCTCGACCCTCAAGCCAATGCCAGCACTGGTCTCGGCATCAATCCCCGGGCCGTTGAATCATCGATGTATGACGTGCTGTTGCACGACACACCCCTAGAAGACTGCATCGAAGCCACCGCAGTAAAGAACCTGTTCTGTGCCCCAGCGAGCCTCGATTTGGCTGGCGCCGAGATTGAATTGGTCCCAGCGTTCAACCGCGAGCGCAGACTCAAAGCGGCAATTGAGAGCGTCGCCGAGGACTACGACTACGTTCTGATCGATTGTCCGCCATCACTTGGGTTGCTTACTGTCAACGGTCTTACGGCCGCAACCGAGGTACTCGTGCCTATTCAGTGCGAGTACTACGCACTTGAGGGCTTGGGGCAACTTCTTCGAAACGTCGACTTGGTGAAGAAGAATCTGAACCCGGAGCTTGATCTAAGCACCATCGTGCTGGTCATGTTTGACGCCCGGACCAAATTGGCATCGCAGGTAGCGAAGGAAGTGCGTGACCACTTTGGTCCAGTCGTCTGCCGCCAAGTCATTCCCCGTTCGGTACGTCTGTCCGAAGCGCCATCCTTTGGACAACCGATTAACGTCTTCGATCCAACGTCTCGTGGTTCGATCGCCTATCGCGATTTAGCCCGCGAGGTATCAGGGCTGCAAGGGTAGGGGAGTGTCGCAAGATATGTCACGCAAAAGTGGTCTCGGACGGGGTCTCGGGGCGCTAATCCCCAATGACATCTCGATTTCCGACGATGAAACCGCTCTTCAGGAGCTATCGGTTGATTCGGTCATCCCGAACCGACTTCAACCGCGGGAACACTTCGACGAGGACGCCTTAGTGGCGCTCACTGCGTCGATTCGCGAATTGGGTGTCCTTCAGCCGATCCTCGTGCGTCCCACCGACGGTGGTTTCGAGCTCATCGCAGGTGAACGAAGGTGGCGTTCGGCGAAGCGTGCGGGCCTGACGACGATTCCGGCCATCGTGCGAACCATCGACGATCAGGTGTCCCTCGAACATGCCATCGTCGAGAACCTTCACCGTCAGGACCTCAATGCCATCGAAGAGGCTGCCGCATACCGGCAGCTGATTGATGACTTCGGGCTTACCCAGGACGAAGTGTCGTCGCGTGTCGGCAAGAGCCGGTCGGCTATCGCCAACACTCTGCGTCTTCTGAATCTCACCACTTCGGTCCAACGGCTTGTTACCGACGGCCTGTTGAGCGCCGGACATGCCCGTTCGCTGGTGGTTGTCGATAACCACAAACTCCAAGAAGAGCTCGCGACGAGGGTGATCGCGGAGGGCCTGACCGTTCGGCAGATAGAAGCGGTAGTCCGAGGTGACACACCAGGCTCTGCGGCAAGCTCGAACGGAGATACGCCAGCAAGTGCCGGTGGCCAAGGTGATCGTTCGGCTGGAACAAACTCGGACTCACCAACATCGAGTTCCCGCCAACCCTCAAGCTCAGGGAGCGGAGGCGATACGTCGCGGTCTGCAGCTCTTCTTGACCTTGAGCAAATGCTCGCCGATCGGCTGGACACTCGAGTTGCGGTTGAGATGGGCGCGAAACACGGCAAGATCGTGATTGAGTTTGCCGACATCGATGACCTCGAACGTATTGCTCGTATCGTGGTAACCGGTGAAACCCACTACGAGTAGAATCCGCCTAGACTTATCTCACGCTCAGTGTTATGTACCTGTAGTTGATATTGAGAGTAAGACAGGCGTCAGAGTTATCCCCACGTGGGGACAACAGTGTGCATAACACTAACGCTCAACCATCGGTGAAGGGTTCAGAGATCCAGTCTTCGATAACCTGAAGCAGCATGGTTGAGAGTTCGCTGATTCGCTGAACCACGAGGTTTGGTGGCCCAATGCGACACTCAACGGCCGGCATTCGTGTGCCGCGAAGGAGCGGGTCGCGACGACCCTCAGTGATGCCGATGCTGTTGTTGAGCAGGGGCGGAAGAGCTTGGGAAATCCCTTCGGCAAGACGGCGACCACCTGCACTCTCGAAACCCGTGGTGGAAAAGAAGTGGGCCGAGCAGCCCTCGTCGGCGACAATGGTAAGGCCAAGGAACATTTCGGCCCCAAACTCATTGGCGGCCAACGCTTGAACCAGAGGGTCGGGCTGGTGGAGTTCGAGAACCTCTGCGCCCTTGGTTCGTAGGAGCCGACAGAGGGCGTGCACAAGTGGAGCAAGCCCCTCTTGCTCTCCGACTGCTATGCGGCGCCCGCGAAGCCCGTCGTGCCCCGTGAGCTGTTCGAACTCTCGCAAGCTGGCAATCGTTGTGGTTCTCGCACTCTTGGCGCCGAGACGCTTCAGACTCCGGTAGGTGTCGACGCCGGCGATTCCATCGATTCCAAGGCCGGCATTTCGCTGAAAGTCGATAAGAGCGGCCGCAGTGTCGGGACCAAAGATGCCGTCGACCCACCCGGCATCGAATCCAAGCGAGCCAAGCTGAAGCTGCAGATCGGCGACATCGTCGCCGCGCATCATTGGCGAGCGATGGTAGAGGCGGCGATCGCCAAGCTCGTAGCCGGCCTCGACAAGCGCACTCCATGTCGCATCGTCAACGACACCGTCGACCTCGATCTTTCGGTCCGTCTGAAACGCCGCTACCGAGGCCTCAGTGACGTCGCAGAAGACTCGGCGGTCAACCGTGGCCGCGCTGAAGCCGGCAGCGGAGAGGCGACGATGAAGGTCGGCAACTGGCTCGCCAGTGCTTCCAAGTTGGAGGGGGAGACCAGGGATGGTCACGGTGCGGAGACGATTCCAGAGAGGGGCAGAGGGGTGCCGGCGGATTAGGGCGACGACTCAGACTAGCGGCCAAAAAGCAACCAGCCGACGTCCTAGATAGGACGTCGGCCGATGGTAAAAAGTTTCGGTGCGAAGAGCGCTCTTTAGGAAAGCCCGATCGCTGCGCGAACTAGACGAATTCGCTGATCTCTTCGAGGAGTTGGGCTTTGCCCTTGGCGCCAACAATGCGCTTTACCGGCTCGCCGTCTTTGAACAAGATAAGCGTTGGGATACTCATGACTTCGAAGCGTCGTGCGATCTCGGGGGCTTCGTCGACGTTGAGTTTTGCGATTTTGAGCTTGCCTTCTTGTTCGCCGGCGATTTCGTCGAGAACGGGGGCGATCATCTTGCATGGTCCGCACCACTCGGCCCAGAAATCTACCAGCACTGGCTCGTCGCCACTGGTGATTTCTTCATCGAATGAGCCTTCGGAAAGACTGGTTACTGCATCTGACATTGTGACTCCTGGAGAGAGGGAATTGAGCTCGTTGCGATTCCGTGGCCAGAGTCTGGCACAGAACGAAGAAACTCGGGATTGTAGGTTTGAACCCCAAAAACAGCGGGGTCATTCCCAGACGCGCTGGGAGAATTACTGATCGTGCTGGGCTTCGAGCCAACGCTCGGCATCGATAGCCGCCTGACAGCCACTTCCGGCGGCGGTAATGGCCTGCCGGTAGTAGTCGTCCTGGACATCGCCGCTGATGAAGACGCCCGGGATCTTGGTGCGGGTGGAGCCGGGTTCGACGACAAGGTATCCGTTGTCCTTCATGTCGAGTTGGCCTTCGAACAGGCTCGTGTTTGGCCGGTGCCCGATGGCGACGAAAAGGCCGCTGAGGTCGAGTTGGCTAGCTTCACCGGTTTGAGTGTTTTCGACCATGACCCCGGCGACCTTGGAGTCACCGAGAACCTCGGTGACCTGCGAGTTCCAAAGGAATTCGATCTTCGGGTTGTTGAAGGCACGGTCCTGCATGATCTTCGACGCACGGAGTTCTTCTCGGCGATGAATGAGGATGACTTTCGATGCGAACCGGGTAAGGAAGTTGGCTTCTTCAAGCGCCGAGTCGCCGCCACCGACGACGGCGATTACTTGGTCGCGGAAGAAGAAGCCGTCACAGGTGGCGCAGGTCGACACGCCGTGTCCCATAAGGCGAGACTCGTTTTCGAGGCCGAGCATGAGCGACTGGGCGCCCGTCGACACGATGATGGATTCACTGAGGTAGGTCGGCTCGGCCGCTTCTGCATCGCCGACCCATATTTTGAAGGGCCGCTCTGACAGGTCGACTTTCGAAACCTTGACAGTTTCGATCTGTGCGCCGAACTTCGCGGCCTGCGCTCGAAAGTTCATCATGAGCTCGGGGCCCATAATGCCATCGGGGAAGCCGGGGAAGTTCTCGACGTCGGTGGTGAGCATGAGCTGACCGCCGGGCTGATCACTGGTGGACGAAGGCTCACCCTCGAGGACCAATGGTTCGAGGTTTGCTCGAGCCGTGTAGATCGCTGCGGTAAGACCGGCAGGACCGGAACCGATGATGGTGACTTGGCGCGTATCGCTCATGAGTGCTGATTCCTGATGAAAGGGGAGAGGGTGCGGAGGTTTGGTTCCTATGAAGTGAACAGGCCTATCAACCCGTTACTACGCAGCGACCTTCCGTTTTCTGAACAAAATCGAGCCACCGATGAAGAACAGAAGGCCCCAGAGAAGGTACGACGACCACACAGCATGATCGCCCGACCAGTCGAGCGGGCCTTCGTACAGTGCCCGGAAACCAATCTCGACGAGACGCAGCATGCCGACCATAAGAAGCACGAGGGCAACCGGGATGAACATCAAGATAAGGAGACCAAAGACCACACCGCGGCTCGCCATGAGCGCTGGTTTCGTGGTCTTGTCACGGATTTGGTCGATGTAGCCGACGATTGACGAGGTGATTTGGCTCGGCCAATCGGTTTCCTCGTCGGACACCTCGACAGAGGCCGAGGTAAGGGTCGACGGATTAGATGATGAGTTATCAGCCATAGCGGGCGAGCTTAATAGGCTTCGCCTGCCGATATCACCGTCAGCTACTGGATTGGTGTGCAGCTTCCGAATTCGAAGACCCGAATGAACGGATCGGCGTCGATGACATCGTCTCGGTAGACGAGTACATCGGTTGGCGCGCCTTCGGCATCAAAGAGGATGGCTTGCTCAAGGAACACAAGAGAGTTGGTGTCGGATTCGTTTGGTTCGGTGCGGCACAGATCGGCCATCTCGAGCACATCGTCGGTAAAGACTTTGCCCGCTGCCGGGTCAGCGGCTCTTGCTTCGGTGGCGAAGATGTTGGTGAGTTCGGCGAGCGATACGAAGCTGCGAGTTTCAAAGGCCGGGGCGGACTCTGCTGCCGATCCGTCGTCATCGGTGTCCTCCGCCGGTTCTTCCATCGCTTCATCGTCCATGGCCTCTTCTTCGGCTTCTTCTTCCATGGCCTCTTCTTCCATGGCTTCTTCTTCCATGGCTTCTTCCTCTTCCATGGCTTCTTCTTCGTCATCCCCGCCCATGGTGTCCGCCATGGCCTCATCGGTCAGAACGTCGCCGGAATCGTCGTCCATCGCGCCGGTGGCATCCATGCCGCCAAAGTCCTCCGAAGCGTCGTCGGTGGACTCGGTTGAAACGTCGCTAGCGGTATCCATGGAGTCGCCCCCGCCAAGACCGCCGATGATTGCGCCACCGAGGAAGAGCACCAGGATCACGGCGGCGGCCGAAAGGACGCCGGTACGGGCTCCCGAGAAGCGGCTGCGTCGCTGCTGAATCGGAGCCATGCTCGTGACCTTGGGGGTCGTGTTGGATGCTCCGAGTGCCGCTGCGATCGCAGCTTCTCGAGCCGCCGTATCGGGCATCGGTGGGGGAGTAGCGACGGCGGCCGAGACCAAGCGGAAGGTCTCAACCCGTGATCGCAGCTCGGGATCGGCTTCGACACGTGCGCGCTCGGCATCGGTGGCTTCGCCATCGAGGTAGGCCGAAACGAGTTCGTCGGAGGAGGGGTCGGAGGGAGTCATCGGGGTTCTATGGACTTGGACGTTCGGTTGGGGGAGTTTGGTTCCCGAGAATTTCGGCGAGGGCCGAACGACCCCTCGCTATTCGAGATCGTACGGTGCCGGGGGCGATATCGAGTACCTCAGCAATTTGCGCGTAGTCCATGTCGGCGATGTCGCGAAGCACAACGGCGTTGCGGAAATCCTCGGGCAGTTGCTGAAGCGCGGCTTCGATAGTGAGTTGGGCAACGACCCGGTCGTCATGGTCACTGCGGTCGTTCCCGTGAAGTGGGGTGACGCCGGCTTCGAACTCGGGGAGTCCGGGTTCCGGTCGACGGCCGCGTCTACGCATCTCGTCGAGGCATGCATTGGTGGCGACGCGATACGCCCACGTGCTGAATTTGGAGTTGCCGTCGAACTTGTCGATCCGTTTGGCGATGGTGATGAGCGCCTCCTGGGCGCCATCGAGTGCGTCCGCGTCATTGCCCGCTAGACGCCGACAAACGGCGTATATCCGGTCATAGTGACGTCGCAGGAGTGCGTCGAGTGCCGCTTGATCCCCCTGCTGCGCCCCTTTGACCAAAGCGAGGTCTTCGGCGTCAGAACTGATGAGCACAAACTAGTTGCGATGACTACCAGTTTTGCGTCATAGAGGCTCGCGGGCCCTCTCAGCCTGCGGCGACTGTGAGTTCGTTGATCTCCATACGGATCGGTGTGGCGCCGTCACCGAGGTCGGTTATCCAAAGAAGAATCGCATCGCCCGACTGGCCGGTTAGGTCGATCAAGACCGTTCCGTCTGCACTGGCCGACAGTTGGGTGAGCGAGAGCGCCGGTTCACCCCATTCGCTCAATGTCGCGCCAGCACCTGTGGCTACATACACCTCGGCCGACCAGTTGGTGGCGGGAGTATCGACGGTCAAGCTTGCGAGGTCGGTGACCCCATCGAGGGCAATCCACGCGCCGACACCAGCCTTAAGACTTCCAAAGACACGCGAGTTGTATCGCTCAGATCGCCAGAAGGTGGCCGAGTCACCATCGACCAGAAACTGCGCCTTGTCGTTGTGTTCGGCATTGTCACCAAACGGATCGAACGCCGCAAATGCGACCACAGTGACCGGTCCTGCTGGTGGCTGCTCAGACTCTTCGGTGACGCCGAGAACCTCTGGCTCTTCGTCGACCACGTCGGTATCGGCATCGCCGCCTTCGCCGATTCCAACGACCCCTGCCGTTTCACGAACGATGTCGCGACCGGTGTCGGTTCCGCCAAAGAAGATTCCGGCAAGAACCAGACCACCGCTCAGGAGCAACAGTCCGAGCGCTGGAATAAGCCAGCCACGCTCGGACTGAGCGAATGAGTTTTGGGTGCCGGTGTGATCGTCGGTTAGATCGACCGGAGGAGCAGTTGCCGGGCCCTCTCGATCGGCCGGAACTCCGCCGGTGGCGATGGCGTCTTGGAGTGCGAGCCGAAAATCGATTCCGGAGCCATATCGTTGGTCAGGCTCGCGTTCGATGGCCCGAAGAATGACGTGTTCGAGTTCGCGCGAGCAGCCAGGGTGAATATTGCGAGGTGCGGGCGGGTCGGTGATGGTGCGGGCAACCGCCGTCGCAAGCTGATTCCCACCATCGAACGGGGGGCGTCCGCAAACGGCCTCGTAAAGAACGATTCCCAAGCTGTAGAGGTCGGCGCGACCATCCACCGGACCACCGCTTACCTGCTCGGGAGCCAGGTACTTGGCTGTCCCCATGACATCGCCGGTGCTGGTGAGATCGTTGGACTGCTCGGCCTTGGCGATACCAAAGTCGGTGACAACAACTCGCCCATCTTTGGCCAGAAGAATGTTGGACGGTTTGATGTCGCGGTGAACAACGCCTGCGCCATGGGCGATGTCGAGTGCCGTGCACACGTCGCCAATGATGCGGACGACTTCGTTGACATCGACCGGGCCTGGCTCGTCGAGCAGGTGTCGAAGGGTTTCGCCGTCGATGAGTTCCATGACGATGGCATCGGTGGCTGACTCAGAATCTGCGGAAACCGTGTCTGCGGAAACAGTGTCTGCGGAAACCGTGTCATAGATGGCGACGATGGTTCGATGATTGAGTTTGGCGGCCGATATGGCTTCGGACCGAAAGCGAGCCACGAACGATGCGTCGTTGCCCAGGTGTTCGTGGAGAACCTTTACGGCGACGGAGCGGCCGAGAACCTCATCAGTGGCCTTCCAGACCTGGGCCATTCCGCCGGTCGCGATGAGCTGTTGAAAACGGTAGCGACCCCCAAGCAGTGTTCCTGCTCGGGTTGAGGTGCGAAGAGGGGGTACCTGGTCGACCACGGGCTACGGCTGGCCCGCTATGCCGAGCCTTCGAGATACGCAATACCCAAAACTCGGGGCCCGCCATGCGTGCCGATAACCGGTCCGATTTTACTGACCCGAATTTTGTCGAGGTCGACGTCGTCTTTGATCATTTCGAGAAAGGCATCGATGTCGGGTGCATTGCCGTGGAGCACGGTCATCTGTTCGGCGTCATCGCCTGCAGCGATGATCATGTCGCGGACCCAACCCATTGCCTTCTTCCGGGTTCGTTGCCGGCCGGCTTCAACTACTTCACCTGAGCTCAGGTCAAGGAGGGGCTTTACCGCCAGCATCGTTCCAAGCAGCGCTTGCGCACCGCCGATACGGCCACCCTTTTTGAGATTGTCGAGTGTGTCGAGTGCGCCGAAGACTTTGGTGCGTGACCGCGTTGCCTCGATCGTGGCGATGACGTCGGCGGCCGAGGCACCGTTTGCGGCCGACTCGGCGGCGGCGAGAACCATATTGCCAAGACCGCCGGTAATGCTCTTCGAGTCAATGACATGGACGTCGACATCGTCGACAAGATCGACTGCGGTAGTCGCTGACTGCATAGTGGCTGAAAGTGCGGAGGACAGGTTGATGACCACGATTTCGTTGGCACCCTTGGCCTTGAGCCGCTCGTATGCCTCGACAAATGCACCGGGTGAAGGCGCTGCGGTTTCTGGGAGGTCCTCGGACTCGGCGAGCTTTTTGTAGAAGTCATCGATGCTGAGATCGACACCATCGGTGAATTCTTCGGATCCGAATCGGATCGAAAGCGGAACCACTTCAATACCGAGGCGATCGGTATCGGCAGAATCGAGGTCGGATGCACTATCGGTGACGATGCCAAGCATGGTCCGGAGGGTACCGAACCCGCAGCGCCAACAACCAATGGAGGACCAGACTCACCACGTCGATCTCTTGCTAGGTAGCAGCGGCTTCGGTGTCGTCGTTTCTGCGCTCTGAGCTGCGGCGATCAGACTGACGGCGATCCACTACGTCGTCGATACCCGGGTCGTTCTCCCCTTCGAGTTCTTTGCGGCGGCGGAGCTCGGTGCGATGCTGCTGCAACCACCAAAGCGCCAGAACGATGAGCGCCGCTACCAAGATGATGAGACCGAGTCCTGAAAACACGGTGCTTCGCACCACGATGTTCGATGGTTGGGTGAGTTGAATTGTTCCATCGGGCGACAGCACGTTGATACGGAGTCGGGCATCGCCTGAGCTGCGGGACTTCACCGCGATAGTGAGGTCGTTGCGTCCGGGTTCGAGAACCACAGATTGCGTTGCGCCGTCGGGGAATTCGAGTTTGTCCGAGCTCACCGAGAGGGTGACCCGCGCAGCGGTTGCAAGTTCATTCTCGAACGTCACCGGAATATCGGCCTCGCGAGCCGTGATACTCACAAGTGTGTCTTCGGGGCCAATGATGCGGTCGGCGACCGTTTCGACCTCGTCGGCAACCGCTTCGAGATAGTCGAGCCGTTGGGAAGGTCCAAAGCCGCGTGACCCGGCGATGAGCAGCAACTCTCGGAGGGGGGCCGTGTCGGGGGTGCGGCCACCGAGTATCTCCTCGTAGGACACAAGCGTCTCTTCGGCTCGGCCGAGCCGCTGGGCAAAGTCGACCAAGTTCTCGGTGTCGCCGCTCGGTGCTAGCTCGCGCATCCGGATTTCTGAGGGCTCGATGTCGGGCTGACTCGACGATTGCCCCGTATTGGGAAGAGCGCTTACTTCGTCGAAGAACATCTCGAGATCGACCGCCCGAAAGATTGGCGTGGCGGTGATGCCAGAGAGCGCGAGCGTGAGGACCGCGTCGTCGACATCCCAATCACTCGGTGGTCGCACGACGACGCCCCGGGTAATGGCGGGTTGATCAAACCAAAGAACCGCCAGGTCAGCGATGAAGTTATGGGCGTCGAGGATCGTGTTGTCGTTGGACCCGAAGTGTTGCGCCAGGTCGAGATCCGATGCCGCAGCGGGGTAGGCGGTGCCACTTTCGTCGGCGATTTCGAACGTCTGCGTGACGCTGAGCGGAAACGCATCGCCCTGAAGCTCGTCAAGGCGATTCTCGGCGATGACAAAGTTGGTGTACCCGCTCTTCGCCAGCATGGAAACCGTGTCCGGGGTGGCATTGCTATCGAGGAATGTGGTGGACGAAATGTTGCCCACCTCGATTTCGCGCTGGAGGACTCGGTCGCCAGCGCGAAGGAGTCGGCCGTAGTTGCGCACGAGTCGCGCGTCGCGCCATCCCTCCTCATCAACAACCACATACGGCTGGCGAAGAACCTCGCGATCAGCCGTGGCGATCGACAGTTGATCGAGAAGCGGTGCGAACTCGGCGTCGCGTTGTAGTGCCACAACCGACTCGGGCACAACCGCCATAGTCAGATCCATACTTGGTCTGCTGGCCAGGACATCGATGACTGTCGTCATGCGGTCGATGTCGGCATCGCCCAGGCTGTTGGTCTGGTCGGCCTGCAGCGCTGGTGCGGCTTGGACTGGCATGGTGATGTTGACGCGGAGCGGATTGAGACAGTCGGCTCGTTGCTCGGCTGTTGTGGCCTCGCCGGTCTCTTCGGTAGTGCCGTTGCTGTCCTCGGATTCTTCGGGTGGGTCGATCACACACTGTTGACCTCGAGGCGTCACCACCAGGTACGTGAGAAGTTCATCCTGTTGTGTGCCATCAGGAGCAGCGAGGGTTACGACGATCGGATAAACACCCGGCTGCGCAAGGTAAAGGTCGGCATCGGCATCGGGGCTATCGCTGGTCGACCATTCGAGCACGATGACACTGAGGCTTACCGATTGGCCCGAGCGAAGGTTACGAACCGCTGTGGGCTCGAATGACCGCACGGCCTCACCGAACTCGGCAAAGCCGTTGGTTTGAAGCCGGAACTCACTACGAGATGTCACCGGACTGAACACCTTTGCCGACACTAAGTGTTCGTTGGTGCCTCCTTGCACGAGCATGTTCATGGTGAAGGGACGGCCCGGCTTGATGGCGGCCACCTGATTCACGAGTTCAATCGACCCAACTCGTTGGGCGTATGCCGGAGCAACGTCGACGGTTGCTGAAACCGTCACGGTGAGACCGAGAACGAAAGAAAAGATGACCAGCAACGAGACGATGCGGCGCGGTGTCGTCCTCATAGATCGATTTCCAACACGGCAAGACCTGGCACGATCGGCTCAAACCCAAGTCGTTTGTACAACTCGAAGGCACCTTCGTTGCTCTCTTGGGTGTTTACCAGTGCACTCACCGCGCCGCGCCGGAGGAGCCAATCGAGTGTCTCGATGACCAAAGCGCTTCCGATGCCATGTCCTTGGTGCGAGGGGTCGACGGCAAGCCGTTGGAGATACCCACTCCGGCCCGCTCTACCCGAGATCGTATAGCCACTGACCTGGCGATTTAGCGTGGTGGATACTCGAAACCGGCTGACCGGGGTGGCTTGAAGAGCCTCCTTGAAACTGGCCCGATCGAATCGCCAAAAGTCGTCAAATGCCCGATTGTCGATTTCGATGGCCGCCGCCTGGTCGTAACGCCACCCTCGACGTATCGGCGTCGATGCCTTCGGGAAGGGGAGTGCCCGTAGATCGTGACGCAGGAGGTGAAGACGTTCGTGGACGCGAAATCCTTGGCGGAGGAATGGGCCCTGCTCGTCGTGGCCGAGGGCGCCGGTAACGACTCGCCGGTAGCCGTCTCGATGCATGTTGCGAAGAGCGCTGTCGATCGCGCCAGGGCCGATCCGAGTAAGAGGCATGAGGTAACCAACGCCGGGGTCGCCACGCCACGACCCAACACGAAACCGGTCGTTGCCGGCCGTAATCACCTCCATTGCAACAAACTACTAGGAGGTAGGCTCTTGGGCGTGAGCGTCTTGTGGTTCAGTCATGACCGGTATCTAGAACACGAAGCTGGAGCGTCGCATCCCGAACGTCCAGATCGTCTCCGGGCGGTGCAGGCGGGCGTTGCTGCGTCCGACTATGCCGACGCGCTTGTTCGTCGCCTTCCATCGAGCGCTGGCCGTTCGGCGATCGAGCGCGTTCACGACGGTTCACTTTTTGATCTCATCGAACGAATCGATGCCGAAGGTGGTGGGCGGATCGACCCCGACACCAAAACTAACCAGGCATCGTTCGAAGCAGCGCTGCTTGCGGCCGGGGCTGGACTCGACGCCATTGCGGGCCTCGAAGCGGGCGAAGCCGACAGCGCGTTCTGCGCGGTTCGGCCGCCAGGGCATCACGCAACGATTAACCAGTCGATGGGGTTCTGCCTCTTCAATAGCGTCGCCGTTGCTGCACGGTCGCTGACCGACCGCGGCGAGCGGGTAGCCATCGTCGATATCGACGCTCACCATGGCAACGGCACCCAAGACATCTTCTACGACGATCCGTCGGTGTTATTCGTGTCCCTACATCAGATGCCCTGCTACCCGGGTTCGGGCGCCGTAACCGAGATGGGTCGAGGTGACGGGATGGGTACGACCCTCAACTTGCCGATGCTTCCGGGCACCCAAGGCGACAGCTACCGGATGGCCTTCGACGAAGTCCTCTTGCCAAAAATCGAAGCATTCGCCCCAACATGGCTGCTGAT
>CALGZB010000219.1 GCA_937934655.1 uncultured Acidimicrobiales bacterium
AGGCCGGCGACATGAGTGAGGAAGCAGTCCGCCAGCTCCGACTCCGGCTACATAACGCATGTCTTCTCGGGCGCTCGTTTGCTGCGGCAGGCTTTGACGCAACGATTGACGACATCCTGATCGGCGACCGCATGAATCATCTTCGCGAGGAGATGGGTGGCCACCCATTCCATCTGGTTACGTTGCTGCCGTCCTTCGAGACTGTTGTAGAGCGGTGGAAGGCAATCAACAGCCCCTTCATCGAAGCGTGGTCATGGATGGATGCGGAGATCCGAGAGCGAACCGAGCGAGCCGGGATGTGGCTTGACACGACGTCGATGACGCCCCCGGAAGTGGTTGCCGAGGTTGTCAACCGTCTCGATGAGTCAGCCATAGGTCGATAGCCCAGCCGCCAAAATGGATTGCAGCGGCGGCGTCTTAGCTGCCGAACATGACCTCCAGGGCGCCGTCGAGCACGTGGTTCGCAACGTCGAACGCGATGTTCCCGTGGCCGTCCTCAAGGGAATTGGTGGCCATGTAGATGGTGACGTCCTGATCGGGAAACCTCAGGAAGTGGGCAAAGAAGACGTGGTTGGTCCCGGCATGGGTGATGATGGGTGTTCCCATCGGAGTCGGGATCACCTCCCAGCCGTAGCCGTAGTGGACGCCCTCGTCCGGTCCGTCGAGAACATGCGGTGCGAAGAACTTTTCCTTCGCGATCGAGTCGAGAACTTCGTCATTCGACAGTGCCTCGTCCCAGGCCAGCATGTCGAACGCAGTCGACAGGAGGCCACCGTTACCGTGGAGGTTCCAGTAGGGGCCGTCGACGTCCCATGCTTGTTCATTCGGGCGACCAAATCTGTCGCCTCTCGGATGCCGATAGCCGACCGCGATCGTGTGGCCATCCCAGTTGGGCAGAACGTACCCGGTGTCGAACATTCCTGCGGGCGAAAGAACCGCTGATCGGAGGTAGGCCTCGTAGGAACCGCCGGTCTCGAACTCGATGACTGCGGCGAGTAGTGCGTAGCCGACGTTCGAATACAGATACTGGTCGCCTGGCTCGTGGAGTAGCGGGGCCACACCCGCTAGAGCGAGGAAGTGGTCGCGGCCGATGGGCTGATCGTCGGGGCCGAGTGCGTTGGGCACGCCCGAAGTGTGGGTGAGTAATTGGTGCAAGGTGATTGCCGCTTTGTCTTCTGGGAGGCCCGGCACATGTTGGCCGAGCTGGTCATCAACCGACAATCGCCCGTCCATCTCGAGACGAAGAATTGCTGCGGCCGTGAACTGCTTGGTGATCGAGCCGATGTCGAACACCGTCTCGGTGTCGATCGGGACGGCGTTCTCACGGTCCGCAATGCCATACGCCCGGCTAGTTATGTCAGAGCCTTCGCGAATCGCGACGACGCCGCCGAACCCACTGCTCTCGAGCTGATTCAGGTATTCGTCGACCGCGTCCACTTCTTCGGCGACGACTTCGTCGATGTTCGGTTTAGTTTCTGGCGGTGGTGCGGCCGTCGTAGGCGGGGCGGTCTCGGTGACTACGGGTGTGCTTTTGGTTGCGACGGTGGTTTCGGGAGCGGTTTGCGCTCCCGAAGCTAAGTCGGCGCTCGAACAAGCGCTGATGACCAGCGCGAAGCCGAGCAGTACACCTGCTGACCACCGCCTGCGTCGTTCCGTTACGTCTGGTTGCGTGAAATTTGTGGATTGTTTCATGCCGTCATCATGAAGAAGACAGCTGCCACCGACATCGGCCTCAGGGCCGGAAATCCAATCGAGTTATAGTCCCAGCGACCACGCCCGATTGGCCGAAGGGCTAATGCGACGCAAGAAGAACCAGCGCTGGTCGTCAGCCGGCGAGCTGTTGCTCGTAGGCCCAGATCACGAGTTCCACTCGGTTTCTGGCGCCGAGCTTCGTCATCGAGGAAGCGACGTGCGCCTTCACGGTGCTGACCGACACGTAGAGCTCTTCGGCGACCTCCGCGTTTGAGAGGCCTCGCGCCACGGCTCCAACGACTTCGGTTTCCCGGTCGGTAAGCGGGTTCGGGTCGACCTCCGACGCTGCGTCGGGGAGTACGACGTGTTCGAGGAGTCGCTTCGTGATCTCCGGAGAAATCAGCGAGTTCCCCTCAGCTGCTGCGCGAATCGCTGCGATGAGTAGGTCGGGTCCCGCGTTCTTCAACAGAAACCCGATCGCGCCTCCTTGCAGCGCCCCGTACACGTACTCGTCGAGGTCGAAGGTGGTGATGATGACTACCTTCAACGGCTCGTCAACGTCGGGACCGGCAACCAACGCAGTGGCCGCCAGACCGTCGAGTTCGGGCATGCGGATGTCGAACAGGCAGACATCCGGACGCAAGTGCTTCGCCTTGGTGACGGCGTCTCGCCCGTTGTCGGCCTCGCCGACGACCTCGATGCCGTCGGTTGCGTCGAGGATCATGCGGAAGCCGGTTCGGACCATCTCTTGGTCGTCGGCGATGAACACGCGGATCATCGGTTGACTCTCGTTAGCGGAATCGACGTGCTCGTGCGCCAACCGGAAGCGGGTCGGGCCGATGACTCGATCTCGCCGCCAAGCGCCTCCACCCGTTCGCGCATTCCTATCTGGCCGTAGCCGCTGCCCGAATTGCGCGTCGTTGGTACGCCGTCGTTCTCAACGGTCATCTCAACGTGGTCGCTATGGCGCTTCACCGCCACATCGATAAACGTCACATCGCGGCTATGTCTGCGAGCGTTGGTGATCGACTCTTGGGCGACCCGAAACAGGGCGGCTCCGACGCCTGCTGGTAGGTCATCTAGTCGGGTGTCGCCGCTCACTTGAACGACCGGGCGAACTCCATGCGCCGTCAGCACCTCGAGTGTGTCCGGAGCGACGGTGCGCGCATGATCAGCATCGCTGCGCAAGATACCGATCATGCGTCGCATCTCCTCGATTGAGTCATTGGCGATCGCTTCGATCGACCGGAGCGTCTCGGCTGCCGCGCCCGGGTTCGACTCGGCCACGTACTGCCCCGCCTGGGCTTGAACTGCGATGGCCGAGACATGGTGGGCAACGGTGTCGTGCAGTTCTCGAGCGAGTGAGTTCCGCTCTGCGAGTCGAACCTGTTCGTGGCGGCTTTCGATTGCACGAGCTCGGTATCGCATAGCGAGCGCGAGTGCGGCGAGGACCAACCACTGCCAGGCATCGACCCAGTCGCCAGTGCGCATATCACCGGCAGCCCACAAGATGACCGCTTCACTTGCAATGCTGAAAACAAACCCGATGCCGATCCGGGCCGGGGTCGACCAGCGACACAGCGCGTAAAACAGCACCGCATCGGCGAGTCCGGCAGGTGAACCGACGTCAGCGACCTCTGATCCTCGGAGCGCCAACGCAACACATGCCGCAATGACAATGCTCACGCTCGTAACAGCGATCAATGGGATGCGACGTCGGAACGGGATGAGCCCGACGGCGAGTGCGCTCGGCACGACCTCGGCCCACAACGGCAGGAGGTCATCGGTGACGGCAAATGCTGCGGCAACCAGCGCCAAGAGCGCTGCGAGCACCCAATCCCGTCGGCCTACAGGCGGGATTGACCCGACCACGGCAATCGATTCGAGACGCTCACGGATCTGCAATCGCACGCCTTCAGCGTAGACAACGTCCCCCGTGAGTTCATTCGACTTGTGGCTAGTACCACCAACCGATACTCGTACTTTCGGCTAAGCGACGAGTGTTCCCCAGGCCGTATCGCCGACCGGGACGTCAAGGGCACGATGACGTTTATGACATCTACTACCGAATCCCTCTTATCCAACTCGAGCGCTAGCCCATGTGAGGTTCGACATCTGTCGAAGCGATACGGCGAACACACCGTCGTCAACGACCTAACGTTCTCGATCCCCCGCAACCATGTCGTGGGCCTCATCGGCCCAAACGGTGCCGGAAAGACCACCACGATGAAGATGCTGCTCGGCCTTGTGCGGCCGACCGGTGGAGATATTTCGCTTCTGGGTCGAACGGTCGGCGAACCCCAGTGGGGCGATGTGCTGAATCGGGTTGGGTCCATGATCGAGGCGCCACCGATTTACGACCGTCTCACCGCTCGCGAAAACCTGCACTACCAGGGCCTCGCGGTCAGCGGCGCTATCGATTCTGACGAGGTCGAGCAGCTTCTTCGCCTCGTCGATCTGGCCGACCGGGCGGACGATCGTCCTCGTGGTTATTCACTCGGCATGCGCCAGCGGCTCGGCATAGCTATCACGCTTGTCGGGCAGCCCGAACTCATCATCCTCGATGAGCCAGGTAACGGCCTCGACCCGGCCGGAATCATCGAGATCCGAAAGCTGATGGGCCGCCTCTCCGAGACGGGGACCACCGTGCTCGTCTCATCGCACCAGCTGGCAGAAGTGCAACAAGCGTGCGATCAGCTCATCGTCCTTGCCAACGGCCGAACCGTCGCTCAAGGCACGACCGCCGACATCCTGTCGGGTCGCTCGCAACATCTCTTCCATGTCACCGTCGACGCCGACGAAATCACCCAGGCCACCGAGGCGTTACATGCAGCCGGGCTGGCGGAAACCGAACAGATCGGCACGACCTTGGTCATCAAGCCTCCGCCTGAGATCGACGGGAAGTACCTCAACCGCCTACTCGCTTCGGCCCATGTCTACGCGTCGTCGATCAACCAGCCCGTCGCGTCGCTCGAAGACGCCTTTCTCGACCTCGTCGAACAACCTGACCAGACCCACACCACTCAGAAAGCAGTCACATCATGATTCGTACCGAATTGTTCAAACTTCGAACCCACCGCACGCCGTGGGTGCTCTTCGCCATCTTGGTTGCGTCGTTGGCGGTCGCCCCGATCTACTACGCAATCAAGAATCCGGACGATCCCTCGGATGTCATCGCAACGTTTGTTGTTGTGTTTGGCGCCATGACGCCTCTGCTCGGCGCGGTGTTCGGTGGCTGGGTCGTCGGCCACGAATTCCGCCAAGGCACACTCCGACGGGTTCTCGGCAACGATGCCCGTCGAGGGCGCCTTCTCACCACGAAGGCCGCCGTGGGTCTCGGGGCGATCATCGCCGGTATGGCCGTCGCAGCCGGGGTCGGCGTGTTGGCGTCTGTCTTCTCGGTCGCATCGTTTGGCGAGTCGATCGTTTGGGACGACACCTTCCGAAACGTGATTAGCGCTGGCTTCTATGGGCTCGTTACCGCTGCGATTGCGTTTGGTTTCAGCGTCCTCCTGCGAAGCGACACCTACGCGATGCTCGGGGCCCTCGGCCTTATCATCATTATCGGGCCGTTACTGACCCTCATCCCGAAGGTTGGCAAGTACACGCCCTCGGCGGTGGCGAACGACGTGGCCTTATGGATCGCGGCGCCCAAGGAGCAACTCAGCGTCGGAATCGCCCAAGCGTCTCTCACGGCGGCGGCGTACATCATTGCCCTCGCAGCCGCAGCCACAGCGACCTTCAACCGACGCGACATCTGAATCGACAAGAACCAAAGGCCTGTGGTGCCGATTCCTCCAGCAAACAGAAATCGGCCGCCTCCAGGAGTGACCCTGGCGACGACCGATTATTGGCGGAAGGTATGGGATTTGAACCCATGGTGACCCTAAGACCACAACAGTTTTCGAGACTGCCCCATTCGTCCGCTCTGGCAACCTTCCGTCGATGAGGTTACCGACCTAAGGGCGGCGCCCCAACAGCGGGAGCAACTATCCGTGATTCGCTATCGGCAGGGCACCTCACTTGGGGTCGCTTGTCGGAGTCCTTGAGATGACGTTGGTCACTACGATTCGACGCGGGGGAGTCGCAGCGCGCACTATTGGACCGATGTCATCTCGCTTCGACCGGTTCGAACGTGCGCGCTGGGCCGAGTTACGCGAGTCAACGCCGCTCACTCTCAATGAGCGCGAACTACGCCAGCTCCGCGGAATCAATGAGCAACTCGATCTCGACGAGGTCGCCAACATCTACCTGCCGCTCTCGCGGCTGCTGAATTTGCACATAACGGCCACCCAACAACTGGTCGAGGTGTCCGATATTTTTCTCGGTGCCGAACCCGATCGCATTCCCTATGTCATCGGCCTGGCCGGAAGTGTCGCCGTGGGCAAGAGCACGTCGGCCCGCGTGCTCCAGGCACTTCTTGCCGCCTGGCCTGACCATCCACAGGTCGACCTCATCACCACCGACGGATTCCTGTACCCCAACGCCGAGCTCGAAGCCCGGGGACTCATGGGGGAGAAAGGGTTTCCGGCTAGCTATGACACCGGGGCCCTCGTCGACTTTCTCGCTGCGGTGAAGTCGGGCGATCGCAGTGTCGGTGCCCCCGTTTATTCGCATCTTGTGTACGACATCGTCCCCGGCGAGCAGGTTGTGGTCGATCAGCCTGATGTGCTGATCGTCGAAGGGCTCAACGTTTTGCAGTCGGGCAAAGGAGGTACCGTGGCGTCGGATTTCTTCGACTTCTCGATCTATGTCGATGCACCTGAAGAGCAGATTGAAGAGTGGTACGTCGAACGGTTCTTGACCCTCCGTGACTCGGTCTTTACAAACCCCGACTCCTATTTCAAGCACTATGCGGCGCTCGACGAACCCACCGCCATTCGGGTGGCGCGTGGAATTTGGGCCGACATCAACGCCCGGAACTTGCGCGAGAACATCGCTCCTACCCGCGAGCGGGCCGATCTCATTCTCAATAAGGGCGTTGATCACAACGTCGAGGCCGTCCTGCTCCGCAAGACCTAACGTTCACTCCTGTCCTACACCCGGGCTATCGAGTCTCCGCGCTAGAGAAATCGCGGTGTGAAGTCCTC
>CALGZB010000220.1 GCA_937934655.1 uncultured Acidimicrobiales bacterium
ACGCCATCCTGGACGCACACGAATGCACCACACCGACCACACGTCGAGCTCATCCACATGAGGAATCTTGCGATTGCGGGCAAAGCTGGTGGCCGATCGCGGATGCACTGCCGCCCAGCCGACCACCTCATCGCCATCGAACGCGAGCACTCCCGGTGGCGGATCCTGCTCAACCAGGAGCTTCATGCGCTTCCCCCGCGCCTGACCTGTGAGCTCTCGATTCTCTTTCGATGACGACAGGCGGTAACTCAGACACCAACACACGCTGGCATCGGGCCGCTTGGGCCCCAACATCTTCTTCACCTGCTCGAAATCGGCCGCCGGCCGCACAACGACTTCCACCGTCCGACTCTTCCACCCGTCGAAGAAATAATCAACGCTCGTGGACCATTGTTCGTTGGGTGGCCGTAGCAAGCTGCTGAGATCGAACCGGAAGCCTCCGTCTGAGAGGCGCCGAGGGAACGAGCTTCATTCGACCCGCTGGCTAGGGTTCGCTCCTATGGCCACAATCCCCTCGTCGCACGCCGACCTTCTCCTTCGACCATTGCCAGCGACGCTCGTCACCGTCATGCCCGATGGACGTCCGCAAGCCAGTGTTGTGTGGTGCGACTACACCGACGATGTGCTTACGATGAACACCGAACTCGGACGTCGCAAAGCCAAGAATATGGAATCGGACCCCCGAGTCACACTCCTCGTGACCGACCCGGCCAACCAGCACCGCTACATCGAACTCCGCTGCGACATCACCTCGATGTCTGAAGATGGGGCCCTCGAACATCGAGCCAAACTTGATTCGGCCTACATCGGCCCCGATCACTACTCGGACCCCGCAAACGACAAGGCCCCCAGGGTCATTGTCACCATGCAGCCGGTTGTCGTTCACGCGTACGGCTGAACCCCTTTGGCCGACCCATCGACTATCTCGAAACTCTACGCCACAGCGACCGGCTTCTAGCTGCCGATGGGCGGACGTTGATCGATCGGAAGCGACCGATGCTGAGCCCACGCGGCGCGGCATTCCTCGTTTGTGCCGTGCGGGTGGGCGGCGTGCCATTCACGGGTGAACCGGTTGAACTCGAGACTCTCGGACTGCTTCGGCCTTCGGTCCAGATGTCGAGACGCCAAGGTTTCGCGCAAACGGTTGCAGCTCGGCCATCGTCCAATACCAACGCGTGAATTCACCCTCAGCGAGCGTTGGGTGGAGGTCGGGGCGATCAGGTGGAGACATTCTGGATGGCGAGACTAGCGTTGAACCAGTGACGGACGCAGCGGTTTCCCCGCCCATTCATGAAGCTCTCGGGCCAGACATCTCCGCTCATGCGTTGCATGCCGTCTTGGCGCTGCGGTCGAACGTCTTTATCGTCGAACAAGAGTGTGTGTACAACGACATTGACGGGCTCGACCTCCTCCCCACCACCCGCCACCTGTGGATGGTCGACGGCGAAGATGCGATCGCAACCGTTCGCATTCTTTCCAGCGACACAGACCCACTCACCGAAACAACGGCGCCGACGCAAATCGGTCGAGTCGCTACTCACGCCGAGCATCGGGGCAAAGGCCTAGCCGCCCAGCTGATGCAACGGGCTCTCACCATCATCGGTGGGCCCAGCAAACTCAGCGCTCAGGCGTACTTAGAGGAATGGTACGGCGGCTTCGGATTCGTCACGGTTGGCGAGGGCTACCTCGAAGACGGCATCCCTCATATTCCAATGGAGCGTTCCTAAACCCGTCACCCCGAAAGGGGGCGGCTCTACAATCCGGGCTTTTGGCGTTCGGGCCATTTGAAGAGTTCGGACACCACGGCTTCTTCGGCGTAGGCGATAATCGAATCGGCCTCGATGCTCGGGCGCTGAACAGCTGCTCGCTCGGCAGCCCGCGTCAAGCTGCCAAATGCCTCTTGGTAGAGCACCCCACATCGACCGGTAACTCGCAGCTCAAGGAACGCTTCGAAAAGCGGGCGGTTCTCGCTGACAACCGTCCTCATTCGCCGAGCGTGACGTTCGAACAGGCCACCCTTCTTGAACTCTCCGGTACTGATATCGAAGGTCAACTCCCCTTCGATGCCATCGAAGTGATTTCTTACCGCGAGACATACCTGTTCTTCAATGGTCCCCTTCACGCGGACCGTGCCGATACTCAAGCCAGCTTCGATAGCTACCGCCTCAATCGTGGTGCCTTTCAGCCCTCGCTGTTCGAGGAGTTTCACAAGCGCATCGTCGATGACGCCACTTGTGCCGAGCGGCTCATCGACATCTTGGCTTTCGTGCCAGCGCTTGCGAACGTGATCGGCAAACCGGTCGGCGACATCGTCGAGGCCTTCGATTTCGTCACCACGCAACCGAAACAGCATGGGCGTCAGCGCGCACGAGACGTCGGCGAGCATCGACTCGAATCCGTCCGGGTCATATATTCGCCGAACGACCATACCGTCGACGAGCGCACCGATCAGCGCAGCAAAACGACGGGTGGTCCATGGGGGGCGCAGCTCGATGTCCCAGGCTTCGAAGAGTGCATCCCAGACGGGGATGTAACTATCGAGGGACTCTCCATACGAATCGCGCGCCGAGTCCAGAACGCCAGGACTGTTTCCGGCCAAGGTCAAAAGCGACACACGAGCAAGCAAGGTCTCGTTAAGACCGATGGTGTCCCAATAGAGCTGCGAGCTCTCCCTGAGCACATGGAACATGTCGCCGAGGTCGTAGTCGGGCATGAGTTCGATGTGTTTGGCCGCAGCATGCGAAAAGCTGCCACCGAGCACGGCGGTAAACATGGCCAGTGAGTACTCGTACTTATCCGGGAAATACCGGTAGAAGGTGCGCCGCGAAACGCCGGCTTCAGACGCGATTCGTTCGGGGTTGAATCCGGCTTCGAGGATGGAACCGTCAGCGGCCGCCATCATCTCCCAGCCGGCGTCGAGCAACTTGCTGCGCGCATCGTCACCAAAGGACATCGGGGGTAGGAATCGTTCAGCCACTGATATTTTTCCCAAGACAGTTGTAAGAAGCCATTGTCGCAGACTGTGCCACAGTTTCAAACGCCACAGGAAAAGTAGCGATGCGCAGGGTCATTGCACGCCGAAAATCCACTCGTTGTTCCGAATTCGTTTCGGATCTCCTTCGCCCCGTATCGTCCGGGCTTGTCACGTAACGTCTCCGCCGAAGGCCCCGGCGCTCCAGCTGCCTCTCCAAAGGTTGAGCGATCAGACCGACAGGTCATTGGCTACCTGGCATTCAGCGGCATCTTGTTGGCCCTTGGAATCGACATTGCGCTCCCGGCCTATGACGACATTGCGCCCGCCATGGGGCTCGACCCCGCCTCGACAAGCATCACCCTCATCATCACCCTCTACTTCCTGGGCATGGCGACGGGCCAACTGCTGTGGGGCCCGGTCGCTGATCGGTTTGGCCGAGCCACCACCATGACCATCTCTGTCACGATCTACGTTGCGGCTGCCCTCGCGGCCGCGCTGGCCCCGAACATGACGCTTCTCCTCATTGCGCGAACCGTTTGGGGTGTCGGTGCAGCCGGACCCGCTGGCCTTCGGCCCGCGATAGCCCGAGACCTGTACGAGGGCGACCAGATGGCCCGCATCATGTCGCTCATCATGGCCATCTTTATGGCCGGACCGATCATGGCGCCTCTGGTCGGCGAGATGCTTCTGCTCGTTGGTTCTTGGCGATTGGTCTTTGTGTTCTGCGCTGTCGCCGGCGCCGCACAAATCGTGTGGACACAACGATTCGGCGAGACCCTTGACCCCGCCGATGTGCGACCACTGAAGTTCTCGACCACCATCGAAGCCTTCCGGCGGGTCCTTACCACCCGGGCCACCATTGGCTACACGGTGGCTCTCTCGTTCGCGAATGGGTCGTTCTTCATCTTCCTCGGCAGCACGCAACCGGTGATGTCAAACATTTATGACCTCAGCGACTGGTTCGCCATCATGTTTGCCGTCTCGGGCGTCATCATGGCTGGCGGGTTTTTCGCGGCCAACGCTCTCATCCAACGGTTCGGTGCCCGGCAGGTGTCGATCGTCGGGATGGTCGGCTTCGTCATCGTCGCCGTCATCCATGTGGCGGTCACGCTTGGCGCCGACGGGCAACCCAGCTTCTGGGTATGGATTGGGTTCATCACACTTCTCAACCAGCTTGCGGTGTCGCTTGGTCCTAGCTGTTTCACCTTGGGTCTCGAACCAATGGGCGAGCTAGCAGGAACCGCCGCCGCCGTGATGGGGTTCTTCACAACCGCTTTGGGCGCGGGCCTAGCCGCGCTGATCGACATGCGTATTGGACTGTCGGTAACGCCGATGGCCGTAGGTTACCTGGTGTACGGAAGCGTCGCGTTACTTGCGCTGGTAACCGCCGAATCGCGGAAACAGGCCCGCTAGCGGTTCTGGTCAGCCCATGCGGCAAGACGATCGATGTCGTCGTTCTCACCGGCGATCAACACAGCGACTTTCTCGTCGAAGTCGGCGGAAAAAATCTCGGCGACACCTTGGCGGATCTGGCACAGCTGCCGGCCCGTCCGCTGACCCGAGTCCCACTGCGCTTCGGCAGGAACCCCACCGGCGGTGCATGTTCCTGTATCGCTCGCTATCTCGCCTCGACGGGCGCTGAACTCGTTGTTGATCTTGCGACTGGTTTGGAAGGCGAAGTAGGTAACCGATAGCAAGCCGTCAGAACCAGGCTGGCATTGAAGCTTTGCCGCCCACCGGTCGTTTTCGGCGTTGACCGGTTCGGCGACACACGAGTCGGCGATGGCATCGGGAACGGATTGGAGCGCCCGGCGTTCGGCTCGGTCGAAGGTTCGATCTTCGACGCCACCGGCAACGGCATCGACGGTCCACCATTCGTACGGCTCGACGACGTCGGAGTCGGTGAAGTTTGCTTGACCAACGAGTTGCGTGCGGCTGTCGTACCAGTGCATCCAGGTGCGGCCGTCGCGGACGTAGCAGGCGACTCGACCAACCGAATCGTCGCCGACAGAGTACGAGTTGTTGCCGGGGACACCGGTGCGACAACCGCCCTTGTCAGCTCGGGGAAGTTCGAAGGCGTTGAAGAACGCGTCCACGTCGTAGCCCTCTTCGAAGATGTCGAGGTAGACCACATCCACATCGGCCCGATCTTCTGACGAGGCGTCTTCGATGGAGCCTGGTCGACACTCGAGCGAGGCAACCGAACCGTCGGTGGGTTTGCCGATGAATCTGCTGCAGCTCGCTGCAAGGTCAGCGGGAATCAGGTCAAGAGCCGTTTGCTCGCGAGGCGTTGGAAACGGCTGCAAGATCCGTACCGGACCAGGCACTGCGCTGGTCTGCCACCAGTCGACCAACGTCGCCGAGTCGTCGGAGGTAGCGACGTTCACGACCGGCTCGGCGCCAACGGTCCAGGCGAGGGTCGGACCCGAATCGCCATTGAAACAAACAACCCGGCCGCTGAAGTCGCCACCGGTCCACAAGCCGGTTGATGTCTCGAGGCACTCAGACTCGGGTAGGTACTCGGCGCCGCTTCCCGCAACGAGTTGATCGACATAAGCGTCGCTGCTCGCTCGATCGACGAAGGAACTCGACAAAATGGTGATTGGAGGATCTTGGTTGGCGCTGCAATCGACGGTTCCATCGGCCGAGGCAACTTCGCCGTCACCAATCGCACGCTGGCACTTGAAACCACCGGGGAGACGGTCGATAGCCTTTTGTTCGGCGACTGACGGGAACCCGGTTGCCGAAGGATCTTCAACACCGTCGGCCTGGGCGGTGGTGCCATTTGGCGCTTCCGCCACCGGGTCGATGTCATCATCGCCTCGCAGAAAGAAGAACCCGCCAATAAGCAGCGCGACGAGGAGCACACCGACGCCAGCGAGTAGTCCCGACTTCTTGTTGCCGCCGTCGAGGCGGTCAAGCCCAACGGCTTCGGGCGCGTCGTAGTCGAGCTCGGCTTCGTTGAAATTGAATGGACCAGCGGCCTTCGCAGGATTCTGAGAGACAGGAGCTCCGGCAACAGGGTTTGCGCCGGCAGGGTTTGCGGCGATCGGGTTCTGGGTGAGCGGAGCTTCGGACGCCGGTTCCGGAGGAAGCGGTGGCGGCGTCGGATCAACAACCGGCGCAGAGGGTTCGGGCTGACGAAAGGTGGGCTGCGGTGCGGCGGTTGGCGGCACCGGATCGATGCCCTCGACGCCATTGTCGGCAACCCGTTCTGTCCAGGCAGTGCCGTCCCAGAACCGGTACTCATGACGACTAAACGGGTCGCTATGCCACTGAGGCTCGAGAGGTCTAAAAGCAGCCATCGTCAGTTCCTTCGATCTTTGGGGCGCAGATCTGGCAGCTCGGTGTCGTACCCGAATCGTTCGAAGTCCTGTGCATAGTTCTCTAGAACCATCGACACCGTTTGCTCGTTGTAAAACCGGTCGGGGCTCGGGTACGGCAGCTTTCGCTTCGCCAGTGGGAAGACACGGTCCGGAATACTGCCCTCAACGTCGTCGGCGTAGTTGAGGTTGTGGGGCGACGACCGGAGCGCCCCATACACATGCTGCGTCGATTCGGGCAGCCCCAGCTTCACCTCAAGCTCATTGAGTCCGGCGAGTCCGTCTTCGATTCGACAGTACGCATCGAGCTCGTGGAGCACTTCCATGTAGCTCTGCTGCAGCGCGAAGTGGTTGTTGACCTTGGTTGGTCCAACGGTGCGGATGTATTCGAGGAAGTCGACGAAGGAGTATCCCTCACCCGCCTCGTGGGAGCGTCCGTAGTGTTTCATTATCGGCCGAAAGACCGGTTCGTTCTGGTTGCTGTGCAGATAGGAGCTCACCGCCCGGTTAAACGGGTTGCGAGTAAACCGAACCATCGTGAAGTCGGCGCCAGCGACCACATCGCGGCCTCGTTGCTGGTGCCAGCCGGACGGATACAACACCTCAGTGCGGTGTTTGTGGGTCCAGCTGAACTCGCTCTTCATGCTGTTGTGATGGAGATACCACTTCAACGCAAACGTGGATCCGGCCCGACCAGTGAGCAATACGGCGATGTTGCGCTCGGCAAACAAGATGGGGCGAGTGTTGGCGAAGCCGTATGTCTTAAGGCAGTAGCGACCGCCCTTCTCAAGAAGATCCTGAGTGGCTTCTCGATTGGCGTCGTCTACCCGAATCATTGCCTGCAGGCTACCGAGTCTGATGACCGGCTCCGACTGCTTCGCCACTACGATTTTGACACCATGCAAGGACCAGGCGCGATGCAGCTGATGCATCAAATGACTCGCGACGGCGATCAGTTCCGCAACCAGACGATTAACAAAGAGACGCGGCGACGGGTTTGGTCCTTTGCCAAGCCCTACAAAGGGATGATCATCAGCTTCTTGCTGACCCTCGTGGCTGCATCGGTTCTTGCCGTTCTTCCGCCGTTGCTGTTCCGCCAAATCATCGACGTCGCCATCATCGACCGCAATCGCGGCTACCTCGACCAGCTGGCCATCATTATTGTCATTGCGGCATTCGCTGCGGCTGGACTTGCCCTGCTTGAGCGCTGGTGGTCGGCGCGTATCGGTGAAGGGCTCATCTTCGATCTTCGCTCGCAGCTCTACGACCACGTGCAGCGCATGCCGCTGGCGTTCTTCACTCGGAGCCAAACCGGCACGCTCATCAGCCGACTCAACAACGATGTCATCGGCGCGCAACGGGCCTTCACCGGCACGCTCGGTTCGGTGGTGAGCAATCTCATCAGCCTCGGCACCACGATGATCGCCATGTTTTACCTCGAGTGGCGGCTCACCCTTCTTTCTCTGGTGCTGCTTCCCCTGTTCATTCTGCCGGCGAAGCGAGTTGGTCGCGGGCTACAGAACATCACCCGCGAGGGTATGGAACTCAACGCCACCATGAACAACAACATGACCGAACGTTTCAACGTGAGTGGCGCACTCCTCGTGAAGCTGTTCGGCAACCCGGTCAACGAGCAGACCGTGTTCTCCGACCGTGCCGGTCGGGTCCGTGACATCGGTATTCGTAGCGCCATGTACAGCCGCACGTTCATGATTGCGCTGTCGTTGGTAGGCGCGGTGGGAACGGCCGCCGTGTACTGGATCGGTGGCCGGCTCGCGATCAGCGACGACATCTCCATCGGTACGCTTGCTGCCCTCAGTTTGTACGTCGTGCGCATCTACGGACCGCTTACCAGCCTGACCGGCGCCCGGGTCGACATCATGTCGGCCTATGTCTCTTTCGAACGGGTCTTCGAAATCCTCGACACGCCCAACCCAATCATCGACAAAGTTGACGCTCTTGAACTTGGCGGATCCGGTGGGGTTCGGGGACAAATCGACATCGAGCACCTCTCGTTCGGCTACCCCGAAGATGGCAGCAACGCATCCTTCGGTGAGCTCGGCCACGACAACGCGCCGACCGAAATGGTGCTGCACGACATCAACCTGTCGGTTCCGGCTGGATCGATGGTGGCCATCGTTGGTCCTTCCGGTGCTGGCAAAAGCACGCTTACCTCGCTTCTTCCCCGACTTCACGATGTCACCGAAGGCGTTATCAAGGTCGACGGCCACGACGTACGCGATGTCACCCAGCAAAGCCTCCGCGACGCGATTGGTGTTGTCAGCCAAGACCCGCACATGTTCCACGACACCGTCGCCGCCAACCTTCGTTTCAGCAACCCCGAAGCTACCGACGCCGAGATGCACGCCGCCGCCGAAGCTGCCCGTATTAGCAAGGTCATCGAAGCGTTGCCCGAAGGGTACGACACCGTTGTCGGCGAACGCGGTTACCGCTTGTCTGGCGGCGAAAAGCAGCGTCTGGCCATTGCCCGCATGTTGCTCAAGAACCCCCGCATCGTCATTCTCGACGAGGCCACCAGCCATCTCGATACCGAGAACGAAGCTCTCGTGCAGCAGGCGCTGGCCGTTGCGCTCGACGAGCGGACCTCAATCGTCATTGCGCACCGGCTATCCACCATCACGTCGGCCGACATCATCGTGGTACTCGACAAGGGTCGCATCGTCGAGCAGGGCACCCACGACGAGCTCATCGCCGAGGGCGGGCTGTACTCCGAGTTGTACGAGATCCTTGTGGCCACCGATCAGGGCGTCATAGCAAACAAGTAACGTGCGGTAGTGCTTGATCAACACACCTACCTGGTCTCCGAGCTCGGCAATGATATCGCCGATGCCCTTGGCAACCAGTTCGACGACGTCTGGATTTCGGGCACCATTCAGGGGCTCAACCGGAACCGCAACAACGTCTATTTCGATCTCATCGAACCCGACGAAGACCCAAGTAAACCGGTACGGGCTCAGCTCAGCATTTCGTTGTTTGGTACCAACAAGAACCTGGTGAACAAGCTGCTCAAGCGGGCCAACGTGGGTCGGATCCACGACGGTATGCAGGTTCGCATTCGTGGCGTGGTCGACTTCTACCCACCGCGGGGCCGGCTCTCGGTTCGTATGACCAGCATCGACCCCACGTTCACGTTGGCCAAGATGGTCGACGAACGCGACCGAGTACTCAGGGCGCTCGAGGCGGAAGGCCTGCTCGGCCGAAACGCCAGCCTGGTCATGCCCCCGATTCCGCTCCGGGTCGGGCTGGTTACCGCCGTAGACAGTGCGGCGTACCACGACTTCGTGAACGAGCTCTCACAAGCTCCGTATGCCTGGCACGTTGTACTGGTCGATTCGCTCGTGCAGGGAGCTGGTGCTCCCGCTGGAGTTGCCCGCGCAATCCAAACGCTCGATACGCAACGGGTCGATGTGATTGCCGTGGTTCGGGGCGGCGGCTCGAAAGGCGACCTCGCAGCGTTCGATCACGAGCTGGTCGCTCGTGCCATCGCCAACGCCGACACACCCGTGGTCACCGGAATCGGCCACGAGATCAACTCGAGCGTCGCCGACGCCGTTGCTCACGCCGCGTTCAAGACCCCAACCGCCTGTGCCGCCGCACTGGCCGAAACAGCTCGCCACTTCGATGCGATGCTCCTGAACCAGTGGTTCCAAATCCGCCAGCGGGCCGAACGACTTTTGACCGACGCCGACACTCGGCTCGAACGCCAGGCTGCACATGTGGCCCTTCTTGCCCGGTCGACCCTCGACAACAACGAACACCGGCTCCTCGTTGCGGTCGAGCGCATCCTTCGGTCGGCGTCATCGTCAACCAGGTCGGCGCATCAGCAACTCGACGACCGTCAACGCCGGCTCATTCGCGAGGCACCCCGCCAACTCTTGGCCGCCGAACAACGAATCGAAACCATCGCCTCGCAGGTAAGCGCCTACGACCCGGCCCGGGCTCTCGCACGCGGCTGGTCGATCACCACCACCCGCTCAGGCGAAGTTGTCCGAAGTGTCGCTATGGTTGCGGCCGGAGAATCTCTGGTGACCAGGCTCGCTGACGGCACGGTCACCAGCACGGTTACCAGCTCTACCGAAAACGAATCCGCTACGTCCTCTTCCCTCCTCCCCTCTGCTCTCCCTCCTCTCGACTCCCCCGTCCCTGACGATTCCAAGGCCGACTCCATATGACCACCGACGACACCACTCCCGACAGCAGCACTCCCGACGAGACGGCCTACGCCGATGCAGTCGCCGAGCTCGAACAGATCCTCACGGCGCTTGAAGACGACAACATCGATGTCGATGCACTCGCCAGCAAAGTCGAACGAGCATCACAGCTCATCACCCTCTGCCGCGACCGCATCGGTGCCGCCAAGGTCCAGGTCGAACAGGTTGTGGCCGATCTCGATCACCAACCCGAGGATCAGGCCGACGGCCAGCCCGAAGCCGAGTAATCCCAACGAGAGCCATCGGCCCTACGATTGGGGATAATGAGCGACCCCAAGGCCGAAGCGGCCCGTCGCCGAACGTTTGCGATCATCTCGCACCCTGACGCCGGCAAAACCACCCTGACCGAAAAGTTCCTGCTGTACGGCGGCGCGCTCAACAAAGAAGCCGGATCTGTAAAGGCCAAAGGGTCACGTCGTTCAGCCACGTCTGACTGGATGGAACTTGAGCAACAGCGCGGTATCTCCATCACCTCGACGGTGCTGCAGTTTCCATACCGCGACTGTGTCGTCAACCTTCTCGACACCCCAGGTCACCGCGATTTCTCCGAAGACACCTATCGCGTGCTTGCTGCCGCCGACGCCGCAGTCATGGTTCTCGACGCGGCCAAGGGCATCGAGCCACAAACCCTCAAACTCTTCGAGGTTTGTCGCGAACGAAACCTGCCGCTGCTGACCTTCATCAACAAGTGGGACCGACCAGGACTCGATGCGCTCGAACTCATCGACAGCATCGAAACCCAGATTGGCGTAACCCCAACCCCGATGACCTGGCCAGTCGGAATCTCCGGCGACTTCCGCGGCGTCATCGACCGCACCAGTGGCGATTTCGTGCGCTTCACCCGCACCGCCCGCGGTGCCACCGAAGCCCCTGAAGAGGTCGTCGACGCAGCACGCGCCGAGGCCGAAGAGGGCGAAGCCTGGACAACGGCTGAGGGCGAAGTCGAACTCCTTAGCGAGGTCGGCGCCGACCACGATCAAGAGACCTTCCTCGGCGGCATCACCTCGCCAACGTTCTTTGGGTCGGCGCTCACCAACTTCGGTGTACGCCTCCTCCTCGACACGCTGGTCGACATCGTCCCGTCGCCCCGCCCACGGGAGGGTACCAACGGCACCATTCGAGAAATCGATGCACCGTTCTCGGGCTACGTGTTCAAGGTGCAAGCCAACATGGACCCATCGCACCGCGACCGCATTGCGTTCTTCCGCGTGATGTCCGGCAAGTTCGAACGCGGGATGAACGTCACCCATCAGCCGACCGGGAAACCGTTCAATACCAAGTACGCCCACACGGTGTCAGGACAAGATCGCACAACCATCGATGAGGCCTTCCCAGGCGACATTGTCGGGTTAGTTAACGCCGCCGACATACGTATTGGCGACACGGTGTTCGTAGGAGACGACGTCGAGTTCCAACGGATTCCGCCGTTCGCACCGGAGCACTTCAGTGTCGTACGAACCACCGACGCCGGCCGGTTCAAACAGTTCCGCAAGGGCATAAGCCAGCTCGACGAGGAAGGCGTTGTGCAGGTTCTGCGCAGCATCGACTCGGGCGATCAAGCCCCAGTGCTCGCGGCAGTCGGTCCTATGCAGTTTGAAGTTGCCGTGCACCGACTCGAGAACGAGTTCGGCGCTCCGGTAGAGCTGGCACCAACCAGCTACCGCATTGCGCGGCGGACCAACAAAGAAAGCGCGCCAGAGCTGCGCTCGATGCAGGGTGTCGACGTGTTGTTCCGTTCCGACGGCACCGCACTAGCCCTCTTTGAGAGCCCGTACTGGCTGGCGCGAATCGAAGGCGAACAGCCCGAGCTGATGCTCGAGCGTCTGGTCGCCGAAGGCGGAGCCGGTTAGATCCGAGTCAGCTCGTCGAACACGCCGGACTGAGCCACAGCTTCGCTCTCTAGTGTGCGAGCAAGACACTCAAGCGCGTGACCGGTGCGGGTTGAATCGCCAGTGAGAAGCATGTCGTACACAAGACCGTTGAGCGCAGCCGCACTCATCGTCGCCCGAGCAGTGTCAACAGCGGTTGGCGAACCATTACCGAATGCGCTCGCAAGGCGAGCGATTCGACCGCTGAGGGCCTTCGACTCGAACTCGTCAAACAGAATTGGCTGGCGCGAGGTAACCGTTGCGACCTCGAGCATGACCTGACTCCAGGCCAAGCCTTCGTCGGTGGTCGAGAGGTCCCACATGTTGCGAACGATGTCGGCAGGACTGTCGTCGTCGCTGTCGCGACTGACGTAGCGCTCGGCCTGGACGTGATCGATATGTGTTACCGCATCGATGACCATGGCCTCTTTCGAGCCGAACTGGTAGGTAAGCGTGTAGGTACTCGTGCCGAGTTCCTTCGCCAGTGGGCGGAGCGAAAGATCGCTCAGACCGTTTTCAAGAATGTAATCAGCGATCTCGCCAAGGAGATCTACTTTTCGCTGAGGGTTCGGGCGTCGTCCCACGACCAACCAACTTTCTATGATGCCCACCCGAAAAGGTGGCGCTTTTAGATGAATCGGCACTTCTGGTGCGAACCAAAGATGTTCGATCCAGATATTCGTGCCAAGCTGCGCCAGTGGAAAAGATTGATGTGGAACCAAGTGGCGCATTTGTCGTCATTGACCTCAGTGACTCTACTCGTTCTGCTGGCGTGGTCCGACGGGCTCGCAAGATTCTGCAGAGTTCTACGAAGGATCTCGCCAGGTCACTGACCTACTCGTATGCGACGTTCGAACAGCAGGTAAGCGGCGCTTCTGCTGGTGTAAACGCTGAAGATGACGAGGCCAGCGAAGCCATCGAAGCCTTTATTTCAGCGATAGAGCCGCTTGTGGCGTCGGGGAAGTTCTCGCCCGATCCGGGGAAAGGCGTGACCGAACAAGATCTCGCCCCTCTGCGGTCGAGTGAACAGCGTTCGCGACTTTTGTTTTCACCAGCCGATCGCGGTGTTTTTCGCGATGAACTGACCGCACAGAGCATCGCTGTGACCCTCGCTAGTGCTCTTGGCGGCCTCGAAGGACGCACGGTTGCCATCGAGGGTTTCAGCGTTAGTTCGATTCAATTGGTCGATGAAATCACGGCCCTTGGCGGCAAAGTGACCGCCATCGGGACCTCAGCGGGCACCGCTAGCTCCCCAAATGGGTTCCTTGCGCCTGCGCTCGCGCACGGTTTCGGCGAGTTTGGCCCCGCCGTCGTTGACGAACTCGGCGTCGAGGCTGGAAACGCCTGGTCGATCTGGGGTTCAGAGGTCGATGCCATCGTCCCTTCGACCAAGATGGGTGTGGTGACCCATGGTGTCGCCGACAACATCGCTGCCTCGGTGATTGTGCCGGGAACGACGATGCCCATTACCGCAAAGGCCCTTGCCCATCTGCGCCGTGCTGGCAAGGCCGCCTATCCCGACTTCGTTGCGCTCGCCGGCCCCGTCGTGGCCGAGGGGTCCGCTGCCGACACAACCGATGCGGTCCGGGCCGAGGTGGCTGACAAGGTCGGTAGCGTCGTTGCTGGAATCATGGGCCACGACGATGGCCCGCTTCTCGCCGGTTGCTACCAGGCCGAGAGCTTCCTGCTCACCTGGCAAGAGCAGCTTCCGTTCGGGCGTCCGCTCGCCTAGCGGAGCTCCCCTGCGTAAAACACTCAGCTGGGGTTGTGGTCAAACAGAAACGTCGAAGCCAGCTTCGTCGATTGCAGCGACGATGGCGGCATCTTCGCCACC
>CALGZB010000221.1 GCA_937934655.1 uncultured Acidimicrobiales bacterium
CACCACCTACCGACGCCAGCTGAGGTCGCGCAATCAACAACTTTCTGAGTCGCCACGCCGCACCTGATGTCCCTGGGAGAGCAGGACAACACGAAGGACCACCCATGGAACTCAACCTCGACCGCTACCCGGAATTGCTGACCATCGAAGAGGCAGCAACCTATCTACGCATCAGCCGGACTCTCGGCTATCAACTCGCCCGTCAATACCGAAACACCGACGGCCTTGAAGGATTGCCGGTGATCCGGCTTGGTCGCTGCTTGCGTGTGCCTCGTCGAGAGCTCGAGAGACTCATCGACCCGCAGGAATTGCAGATCGGCCATTGAAGCCAGCCCTAGGTCGCGGTTTCTATGCGGAGAGCAAACCTGCATGACGCAGTTCGGCGATGGTCTGTTCAGGCACACCGATCACGTCGAGGTGCACGATTGCGTCGTCACCGCGGTCGCTGCCGACGTCTACGACTCGCGCCAGAAACGGTTCGACGGGATCGCCGGCGACGATGATTGCCCCAGGCTGAACTCGCTCGGGTTCGCTCGCATCGCCGAGGAAGGCCCACACCCAGCCGGTTTCATCAACCTGATTCACGTCGGCGGGCAAGGTCACTGTGATGTCTTGGGATTCGCTCATCGTGACCTCCTCACAAAGAATGGGTTGGCGTTCACTTCTCCGAGCGCCGTGATGAGGCGCTCGACCTGGTCCTCAGTGTACGCCACAAGAGCGATGCTGTAATGGGGCGCCCCAAACGTCGGCAACAATTGAAACCCGGCGTCAAGCAGTTCGCCCGTCGACGCCACCGCATAACTCCGTCGAGTTCTAAGCCTTGAGCCCGACAGAATGTCGTCGACCTGCCACTCGCCCACCGTTACCTCTGCGGAAACAGCGACGAACGGATCACCTCGCCACGAATACCGCCGCCGGGTCGCATCGGCGTTCCGCAGCAACCCATCAACGGTGAGCGGCCAGCCACGAATCACCAGGCTGGCATCTCGCGAAGGTTTCTCGCCTTCCCTTAGGTGCTGCTCGACCGGTTCAAGATCGCTACTCATTCGGCTCTCCATCTCCATCCAGTGCTCCAGCCACCGTGTCGGCGATGGCTTGGTCGAAGCCTTCGAGAGCGTGGGCGTATGTGCGCATCGTCGTGGTCGGGTCGGCGTGGCCGAGCCGGGCAGCTACCGAGCGCACGTTGTGGCCGCCGGCGATCGCGTGGGTGGCCGACCAATGGCGCAGGTCGTGCAGCCGCCACGCCTTGTCGATCCCGGAGAGCTTGCGGGTTCGACTCCACCACCAGCCGATCTTGTCCGGGCTCGGTGGGGTCTGGTCCTCGCCGAAGACCCATGGGGAGTACTGCTCCCGCTCGGCTCTCGCCGCTTCGATGAGCGATTGCGTGTGCTCATCCAAGGCAAGTGCGCGCCGCTCCCCCGTCTTGGTGGGCGCCACGACCAGCCGCTCTGGATCGCCAACCGGTTTCGCCCGGTCGGTGGTGACAGCACGATCGATAGTGAGTCGACTATCGGTGACCCGGTCCCAACTGATCGCCGCAAGCTCTGACCTTCGAGCACCCGCCACCGAAGCAATGCGAAACGCCAACGGTGCAAACGGGTGCACCGTTTCGGCCGCAACCAAGATCGCGTTGACGTCGTCGACCGACATCACTCCCCGAGGAACCTTTTTGCGTCGCTGTGGGTTCGCGCTAGCAACAGGGTTCGAGGACAGGTACTCCCACCGAACCGCTTGTCCGAACGCGGCCCGAAGCAACGTATGAAGGTTTCGAATCTGCGACGGGCCCACGCCGTCGTCATGCATCCGCAAATGCCACCGGTCGACTTCGACCACCGTCACCCGAGCGACACGCCTCTTGGCAATGGGATCGGTCTTGATTCGTGCAGCTCGGCTGGCGTAGTCGCGCTGAGAAGACAGCGACCACGACGGACCCTTGTGCGCCAGGTACTCATCGAGCAGCTCCGAAACCGTGAGCTTCCCCGAGTTCGGTGCTGGCTGAGACGCAAGCTGCGTCGCAAGTTTCTCGGCGTCACGTTTGCCACCCTTTACGGTGCGCGACGCTTGGACGGGCTTGCCCTCGTCATCGTAGCCAACAAAGACGCGCACTTCCCAGTATCCGGGCCGCTTCTCCCGTATCGACGCCATAGTAGGGACAGTACCAGCGAAACTAGGGACAAACTAGGGACAAACCCGTTTTCGGGCAAAGAGAAAGCCGCCGCTCTAGAAGGACGACGGCTTGATTCTCAGTGTTCAAGATCGTTGCGATTGCAATTGAAACTGCTACTCGATGCGCAGACCCGAGATCGCACGGCTGATGACCAGCTGCTGGATCTGCTCGGTGCCTTCGAAGATGTCGTGAATCTTTGCGTCTCGGTGCCAGCGCTCTACCGGGTATTCGCGGGTGTAGCCGTAGCCGCCCAGGATCTGGATGGCGCGTTCGGTTACCCAAGTAGCGGTGCGGCCGGCCTTCATCTTGGCCATTGAGCCTTCGGCGTTGACGAACTTGCCGTTCTTGCCGAGCCAGGCGGCCCGCTGCACAAGCAAGCGTGAGGCATCGATCTCGGTGGCCATGTCGGCCAGCATGAACGCGATGCTCTGATTCATGATGATGGGGCGACCAAAGGCTTCACGCTCTTTGGCGTACTGAAGCGAGTACTCGTAGGCGGCACGGGCGACACCGATTGCCTGGGCACCAACGGCCGGGCGGGTGGCCTCGAAGGTCTGCATCGCAGCCTGCGAGTTACCCTTCTTACCTTCACGGACTCGGGCGAGGCGCTCGTCGAGCTTCTCTTTGCCACCGAGCAGGCAGGAGCCGGGAACACGAACTTCGTCGAGGACGACCTCGGCGGTGTGGCTGGCGCGTATGCCGTGCTTCTTGTACTTCTGGCCCTGGCTAAGCCCGGGGGTGTTGGGCGGCACGATGAAACTTGCGTGGCCCTTCGACTTGAGTTCGGGAGCGACAACGGCGACAACAACGTGAATGTCGGCCATACCACCGTTGGTGATCCAGGCCTTGGTGCCGTTGAGCACCCATTCGTCTTTGGCTTCGTCGTACTTGGCCGACAGGCGGTAGCCGCCAACGTCGGATCCGGCGTCGGGTTCGCTAGCGGCGAATGCGCCGGTCTGGATGTTGTCGGCGGTGCCGTAGCACTGCGGAACCCATTCCATGACCTGCTCGGAGGTACCCGAGGCGGCAATACCAGCGGCTGCGAGGCCGGAGCCCATGATGGCCATACCGATTCCGGCGTCGGCCCAGAACAACTCTTCGATGGCGGTGACCATTGAAAGACCGCTGGGGTCGTTCATCATCATCTCGGCCATAAATTCCCAGCTGTAGAGCCCGATCTTGGCGGCCTCTTCGACGATGGGCCACGGGAATTCTTCGCGCTCGTCCCACTCTTCGGCGGCCGGGCGGATGACGTCGACGCCGAATTCGTGAATCCACTTCTGCAGCTGCAGTTGATCTTCGTTTAGTTCGAGTGAGAACTCAGCCATGAAATGGCTCCTTCTTCTATTTTCTAGGGGTGATCTTGTAAGAACAGTGCGCTTGTTATGCCAATCGGCTCAACGGCGCTCACTTCAACCAGTTTCCACGGCGATTACCGCAATCCAGCACCGTGGAGAAAACAAGTTACTAATGGGTAACTTACAGAATCCTGCCGGAAATGCAACCATTTCTCTCCAACCCCACCGCCTGTAGACCGATTGGACTCCATGGCACTCCCGCCAACACTCCGCTCACCAGCACGCGCGACCCTGCTCGTCTTGGCCCTCCTCGTCGCCACCGCGGCGATAAGTGTCCTCGCAAACAAGTACCTGTTAGGCGATCTGTCAGATTCATGGGCGCTCGCTGTCACGGCTCTTCTCGTTGTAACCATTGGCGGATCGTTACTCACCCGCTTTGTCACCTGGCCGTTGGCGTCTCGACGAGTCGAGCTCTTCGATGAATCACAGAATTCCGAAACCGCGCTCAACCACGACGAGCACTACCGCCAACAATTCGCCCAGCTCGATCACGAACTCGCCAACGCCGGGTCCGAAGGCCAAGTGATCGAGGTGCTCGCCTCACACCTCAATGGTCTCGGACTAAGCGATCTCATCGAGCTGCACGTGGTTAACGCCCACGACGACACGCTCGAGTTTCTCGCAGCGAACCGCAAGGCGGTTTTGCCATACAGGCCAGCATCACCATGGGATTGTAAGGCTGCTGTTGCCGGAACGACCCTCACCACCGAAAGCACCAACAACCCCGACGCATGTGCTCACCTAACTTCGCGGGTGGCCACCGCGGTATCAGCCGTGTCGGTTCCGCTGACGGCACAAGGCGGAATCCTCGGGGTGTTGCACGCCACCGGACCCGAAGGCGACCCGCCAACCGCTACGGCGGTCATCATCCTTGAAGGCTTTGCCTCGCGGGCCGCACTCAACATTGCACTCCAGCGTTCCTCGACCGAAGCCTGGCGACCACACATCGACCCAGTCACCTCGCTCCCGACCGACGACGATGTGGCGCTCGTCGCCTCGAGGGCCCTTGCCGACAAGCGCCCCCAGGTAGTCGGATGGCTCAGCATTGATGACCTGGCCCAACTCGAAGCCGACCACGGTTCGGAGGTTGCTCGCTCGTATCAACGCTGGCTCGCCAGCCTGCTCGTGAGTCTTTTCCCGGCCGGTTCGACGATCGGCGCTCGAGCCGACGGCGATTTTCTGCTCGCCATCGACATCACACCGAACGGCGCCAGCACCCCCCACAGCGATTTCGCCGACATAACGAATCGCCTCGAACATGTACGACTCGCGGTTGAGCAACGTCAGGGAAGCGGAACCCTTCCCGACGTCACCCTGAGCGCTGGGCTTGTGCAATCGGCCGGCGCACCATCGACTGTCGAACTGCTCGCGCATGCTCGATCAGCGCTCGACCACGCCCGAAAGAGCGGCGGAAACAAAGTAGTGAGACCAGCAGACCCAAGCTAAGCGTCGGCTACCAGCCAAGGCCCGGTTCTTGATTAGCCTGCAAGGCAATGAGTTCTCCCGATTCTGCTGCCCCATCGTCCACATCAACCGGTCCCTCCGCCCCTGGCGAGCTGGCAAAGATGTACTCACCAGTCGAAGCCGAGAGCGCAGTCCGTGCGCTCTGGGAAGACAACAACGCGTTTGCGGTGGAACCCACCACAAACCCTGACGACCCCACCTTCTCCATCGTTATTCCGCCGCCCAACGTCACCGCGGCGTTGCACCTTGGCCACGCCCTTAACAACACCCTGCAAGACGTGCTCACCCGCTACCACCGCATGCGGGGCGATCGCACCCTCTGGATGCCGGGCACCGACCACGCTGGTATCGCCACCCAAACGGTGGTCGAGAAACGACTGCTCTCCCAGGGCACCAAGCGACTCGACATGGGCCGAGACGCCTTTATCGAGAAGACCCAGGAATGGAAGGACGAGTACGAGGCCGTCATCCTCGAACAGCTTCAGGCCATGGGCGCCAGCTGCGACTTCGACCGAATCCGCTTCACCATGGACGACATGTGCAGCATCGCGGTGCGGCACGCGTTCTTCCAGCTGTTTCAAGACGGCCTGATCTATCGGGGCAAACGCCTCGTCAACTGGGACCCAGTCACCCGCACCGCGTTGTCTGACGACGAGGTCGAGATGGAAGAGGTCGAGGGCCACATGTGGTACCTCAAATACCCACTCGCCGACGGATCTGGCCACGTCACCGTCGCCACCACCCGCCCCGAAACGATGCTCGGCGATACCGCCGTGGCGGTGAACCCCAACGACCCGCTCGCCGAGACCGTTCGCGGCAAAGAGGTGCTTCTGCCAATCGTTGGCCGCACCATCCCTATCGTCGAAGACGACTATGTGGTCATGGCCGACCCGGAAGGCGATGCCAAAGCGCGCATCGCCAGCGGCTTCCTCAAGGTCACCCCAGCGCATGACCCCAACGACTGGGACATCGGACTGCGCCACGACCTTCCCGTCATCAACGTCATGGGCCCCGACGGCGCGATCACCGACAAGTACGGCTGGGATGACGCCGGCGACAATCCCGACAACGAAGCCCAGCAGTTCATCGGCATGAGTCGTGAAGATGCACGAACCGCCATCGTCGAATGGTTCGAAACCAACGGCCTGCTCGAGAAGGTCATCGACTACAGCCACTCGGTGGGCCACAGCTACCGAAGCCATGTTCCGATCGAGCCGTGGCTGTCCGACCAGTGGTACGTAGCGGTCACCGACGACAAGCTTCGGGGCGCAGCGGTGCGGTCGCAGGTTGCCGACCAAGCCGGCGACGTTCCCGACGGTGTCACCGCACCCACCGGTGCCGAAGGCGACGGTGGCTTGCGATTCCACCCACCCCGCTACGCCCGCACCTTCCACTCGTGGCACGAGAACATTCGCGACTGGTGCATCAGCCGCCAGCTCTGGTGGGGACACCAGATCCCGGTTTGGAACCGCACCGTTGCGCTCGCCGACGCCAGTCCCGAGGTCATTGCGGCGCTCGCCGGTGCCGAGGTCGACTCGGCTCAGCCCGTCAAGAGTCGCTGGGTAGCAGCCGGCGCCGCCCACCTCGCCCGCTTGATTACCGCCGACGAAGTCGAAGAGAGCATCTGCGTTCCACCCTCCAGTTCACTCCAACGTCTTGAACGCCCCGACACATCGATGAACGAGGATCAACTCATCGCCGCCATCGAAACCGACGGTTACACCCGTGACCCTGATGTGCTCGACACGTGGTTCTCTTCAGGCCTCTGGCCGATGTCGACAATGGGCTGGCCATGGCCGCAGGACTTCCCCGAAACCGTCGGCCTTCTCGAGTCGTTTAACCCCACCTCCCTTCTCACCACCGCACGCGAAATCATCACCCTTTGGGTGAGCCGCATGGTGATGTTCAACCGCTACTTCATGGAGGGACAGCTGCCGTTCGACGACGTGTTTATCCACGCCATGATCCAGGACGGCCATGGCCAGAAAATGTCGAAGAGCCTCGGCAACGGTGTGGACCCCCGCGACATCATCCACACCCATGGCGCCGATGCGATGCGTTTCAGCCTCACGCAGATGACTACCGATACGCAGGATCTGCGGATGCCTGTCGACATGATCTGCCCGCATACCGACGAGGCATTTACCCCCGAGTTCATCGTGACCCCTGCGGGCCACACGGTGGCGGCCCCGATCCAGACATCGCCCGGCGGCAACGGCAAGACGATGGTCAGCAACTACGGGGTAGCCACCGGCCAGGTCGAGGCATCTGACGATCAGCCACTAGCCCGCAACACCTCGGCCAAGTTCGATGTCGGCCGAAACTTTGCCAACAAGGTCTGGAACGCAACCCGCTTCGCACTCGGCAGCATTCAACTCGACGAACAAAACACGCCGGCCCAACCGGTCGAACTGGCCAACGAAGCCTTTGTCGATCGGTGGATCGTTTCTCGCCTCGCCGAAACAACCGCCACGATTAACAAGGCCATCGAGAACTACCAGTTCAATGTGTACGCCGACACGCTGTATCACTTCGTGTGGGACGATTTCTGCGACAACTATCTCGAAGCCATCAAACCAACCGTGCGGGACACCCCGGCCCAGCAAGTGGTTTTGGGTGCAGTGCTCGATTCGGTTCTGCGGCTGATGCATCCGGTTTGCCCGTTCCTCACCGAGGCACTTTGGGCCAATGTGACCGCTGCTCGCGCCGGCGATATTGCTGGTCTCGAACTTGGCACCGACAAAGCCGCGACCGGACCAGAAACCGAACTGCTCGTCCATGCGCCGTGGCCGGTTCTTGACGATTCGCTCATCGATACCAACGCGGCGGCTACATTCACCCGGGCACACGAACTGGCAACCGACATCCGCCGGCTTCGGGCGCAGCGGGCGGTCAAGCCCAAACAACAGATCACGCTGCACGTCGACGCCTCGGTGCAGGAACTTATCGACGCCGCCGGCGGAATGATCGAGACCTTGGCGGTCGTGGGCTCGGTGCACAGCTCGGACGATGAGCTTCCGCAGGTATCCAGCGCTATCGCATTCGAAGGTTCACAGGTGATCGTTTCGGACCTCGTGGAAGAGGTCGACCTTGCGGTCGAAGCCGAACGCCTCGACAGCGTCATCGCTGATCTCACCGGCACCATCAAGAATCTCGAAGGCCGCCTGAGTAACGACGGCTACGTCAACAACGCCAAACCAGAGCTCGTGCAAGAAAGCCGCGACCAACTAACCGCAGCCCAAGCCGACCTAGCAGCAGCAACCACCGCACGCGAAGCGTTGGAGTAGCAAGCACCGCAGTAAGAAGCCCCGCAGTAGCAAGGTCCAGAAGGACTCGGCCGGAATCTTCCGGTCTGCCCGCCGCGCCAGCAAGGGGGACTCAGCGAGCAGAGCCCGATGCCGAAGGCGTGGAGCCAAAGGCGGAACAAAACAAAAGAGCCCGATGCCGAAGGCGTGGAGCCAAAGGCGGAACAATCAACTAGGCCGATTGGCCCTACTCCCCTCATGGAGCTCTCGGAGTAGGTACTCTCGGGGTTCATGACCGAATCCGCCAGTCTCTGGCGTCTCCCCAACCGGTTGATGGCAATCTTGCTCTGCGTGCTGGTTCTCCTACCGCCGCTGGTCGGATTTGTTGTCGCCTCGATGCGCCCCGAGCTCTACCGCGCCGAAGCAGATGCGTACCATCGTGTCGAAAGTCCGGAGTTTGCAGTAACCGATCGACTTCTGGCTTCTCAAGAACTCAAAGCCAATGCCCGAGCACTTGCCGTTGAAGTTGGCCAAGCGAACGGTCTAACTGCCCAAGAGTTAGTCGATAAGCTCAGCGTCAACAACGTGAGTATTGGCGTCAATGACAACAGCACTGTCATTCGCTTTCACATTCTCGATGAAGACCGCGAAGCCGCCCTGAAAATCGTGCAGGAGTACGCCGACGCTTACCTTCGGTCGGTTGCCCCCGATCGCGAGTTCCCCGATGTCGAAAAACAGCGAGCCGAGGTCGAACGAACCGAAGAGCGACGGGTCGAGATTCGTGACCAGCTTGCGGCGGCTGCGGCCTCTGGCGATGTGGATGCGCAGCAACGCTTGAACGCTGAATACGAGCTAGTGGTCACCGAGCTCGAAATTCTCGTCGACGTTTGGGGAAAGCTGGAACCCAACCAACCCGTGATCGTCGCCGAGCCCACGGCGGCCTCGTGGGTCACCGACGATCCGGTCGAACCCCGACCGATACGAACCGCCGCAGTCGGCCTCCTCGGCGGACTGGTTCTGGCTGCGGCCGCATTGGTGTTGCTGCGTCGGACCACGCCATCCTCGGTCGGATAGCACCAAGCCGTGACGGCATCAGTTCCCTCCCCCACCTCGACCCCCGCTACCGATCGATCACCGGTTGACTTCACGATTCCGGTGCTTCTTGTTGCGCTCGTCGCCTCGGCTGTCTTTCTTGGTCTTGCCAGCGCCTTCGGCGGATTCCTCGCGCTCGCGGGACTCTGCGGTGTGGCCTTCATCGTCGCCGTAGCCCGAGTTCCCATGATCGGCGTCATTGGCATTCTCGTGACAACGCCGCTGCTCGCGGCACAGGAACGCGGCTACATCGTGCCCGGATTCCGCGTGCACGAGGCGGTGGTCTTTGCGAGTATCGCGGGAATCGGGCTTCGGGCACTCGTCGCTCACAGCCTGGGTTGGGGCGTCAAGGTCAAGCCGCATGCAGTGGATATCGCGTTCACGGTGGTGGCGTTCACGGGGTCTGTCGTTCCGGCGCTTCTCATGATCGGTCGGGGTCGCCCAATCAGCACCGAAGGCATCGGCCAGCTCATGGTTTTCCCAAAATACTTCGGGCTCTACGTACTGATGCGTTGCGCAGTGCGGAGCATGGAACATCTTCGAATCGCACTACTCACGATCTGTGGAGTTGGCACCGTGGTGTCACTCATCGCTTTGGTCCAAACCGCCGCCACCCAGCGCGTCAATGACCTCTTCAGCAACTTCGGCTGGGAGGTGACCGAACATTTCTTCATTGGCAAGACCACCTCAACAATCGGCAACGCAATCCTCCTGGGCATGTATCTGTCGATGCTTCTTGCGGTCTCGCTCTCGTTGTTGTTCCGCACTCTGGCTCGTCGCCAAGAACACATCGTTGCCAACCCGAAGGGCCCGAGGAACACTGTGGCCATCACCAGCATCGCCGGCATCTTCTTCCTCGCGTGTCTGTCGACCGGCCAAATGTCCACCCTCATCGCCATGTTTTGCGCCGTCGTCATCGGCCTCATCGCCGTGCAGCGGACCCGCTATCTCGGCTTGTTCCCGTTAATCGGCGTCGTCGCGGTCGTTCCACTTTGGCCAGTCATCAACAAACGCCTCGAAGAGTTCAACGGCTTCAACGAACTGCCCCGCAGCTGGGCCGATCGCCTCTCCAACCTTCAAATTCACTTTCTGCCCGAACTCGCAGCGAACGACAATTGGTTCTGGAGCGTTCGACCAGAAACCGCGAAGCTGGATTTCAATAACATCACCGGCGTGGTGTTCATCGAAAGCGGCTATTTGGCGATGCTATGGATCGGCGGCTTCTTCCTTCTCGCTGCTGTAATCGCCTTCCAAATCACATCCCTGCGCGCAACATGGCGGGTAATTCGGCACCCGAATCCGTGGGTGGCTGCTGCCGCTACCGGCGCATTTGTCGGGTTCTTCGCAACCATGTTTCTGATGCTCATCGATTCGCACCTCACCTTCCGAGGCAGCGCCGATCTGCTCTATACCCTGCTTGCGTTCTCGCTCATCACCGCTGCGCCACCGATCTTGATCGGCACGCCCGATAATCGCTGCTGATCTGCCGGTCTTCTAGTCTTACGTGAGTGAAATCACTCGTAGTCGGCGGCGTCCCTGAACACTTCAACATGCCGTGGCACCTCGCGAACGCCACCGGGTCCTTCCACCGAACCGGCACCGATCTCGACTGGCGCGATCAAAAAAGCGGCACCGGCCAAATGATGGCCGCGCTCGCATCGGGTGAACTCGACATCGCTGTGGCGCTCACCGATGGAACCATCAAGGCCATCGCCGAGGGCAATCCGTCGCGCATCGTGCGGCTTTACACCACCTCACCGCTTCAATGGGGCGTGCACACGGCGGCATCGAGCGACATTGGCGATGAGTCCGACATCACCGCCGAACATCGATTCGCAATTTCTCGATTCGGGTCGGGCTCGCACCTCATGGCCTATGTTCTGGCCAAACGGATCGGCATTACCCTCGACCCCGAGAAGTCCTTTGTTGTCGTTGGCGGCATCGATGGCGCCCGCGAGTCGCTGCTAGCTGGCGAATCCGACATCTTTCTTTGGGATCGCTTTATGACCTCGCCCCTCGTCACCGCCGGTGATCTTGCCTGCGCCGATGTGCAACCAACGCCGTGGCCGTCATTCGCCATCGCGGTGCGCAACGAGGTGCTCGACGCCCGCGCCGACGAAGTAAAGGCTGTCCTCGACGTGGCAGCCACCTGGGCCAAGACCTTCGAGGGGCTTCCAATCACCGAGGCCGCTTCGGCTGTTGCGACCCATCATCACCTCAATCCTGCCGTCGCCGCCGATTGGTTTTCGGTCACGTCATGGGCTGGTGGTGAAGCCATCGACCCGAATGTCATCGAAGACGCAATGGCCATGCTGGTAGACCTCGGGGTCGTCACGGCTACCGTCCCCGTCGATCAGCTCATCGCCTCGCTACCCGGCTAGCACGGGCCCGCCCGCTTCGACCATAAAACCGTGAAGGATCAACATGAGCCGAAATGGGCCGAAATCCTCACTTTGCGTCCACATATTGATTACTCTCCGTGCTCATGCTTCACTGGTTCCGGCCCTACACGGCAGGAATGTAGGACCGGCCAAAAGGCCTCGCCAACTGCTCGAACGGGATTCGGGCAAGGGAACCACACCATGACCAAGCAAGATCAAACAATGGGTCGCAAGTTCGGAGCGATCGCTGCAGCGTTTCTCCTCGTTGCAACCACCGCCCTCTTCATCAACTCGGCACCAGCGTCGGGACAGACTGCGGACGCCCCCGGCGATACCGCACAGATCACCGGCGCTGCCAAAGCCGTGAAACCCGGAACCGCAAACCACATTGCGCTCCTTACCGTCTTCAACGCCGCAGGGTCTCCGATCCTCGAATGCCACGGCGTACTCATCAGCCCAACCTGGGTTCTGTCGAGTTCAAGCTGCGCAGACGCCCCAGGCGCCGCCCGCACGCTCGTCACCCTTGGCGCCACAAACGTTGCGAAGCCGATCAAGCATGACTTCGAAAACCGTGTTGCTGTCGACTCGGTCAAACACCCCCAGGCCGACGACGCCACATGGGGTAGCTACGCCTACGAGATGGCTCTCTACAAGCTCAACAGCGCCTCGACCCGCCGCCCCGCGCTCCTCGGAGCAACAGCGCTCACCACCGCCGATGGATCCGGAACGCTCCAAGGTTATGGCCCGTCAACCAGTCGCGGGAGCGACGGCGGCACCCTCCGCTCAGGCAAAGTCGACTTCAGTACTCGTGCCCGCACCATCGACATCTTCGGCAAGGTCGGACTCTCCACCAACAACGCACCGTTTGCTGACTTCATCCTGAGCGAAGGCGCTTCGTCAACCCACGTAAAGTCGTGCGACGATCCGGGCGCCCCGGTCATCACCAACGTGAAGGGCAAGCCAACCGTTCTCGCCCTCGCCAGCCGCCAGTTCGTCTACCAAGGCTTCGGCATCTGCAACGATGCAATCGACGAGTACTTCCACTTCTACTTCAACGTGACCTCGCCCACGAACAGCAAGTGGATCACCTCGGTCGTCGGCAAGACCGGCCCGGCTCGTGACGCGAAGTGCGCTGGCAAGCCCGCAACCATCTTCGGCACCAACAAGGCCGACAAAATGGTCGGCACCTCTGGCGCCGACGTCATGGTCGGCCTCAATGGCAACGACATCCTGAACGGTGCAAACGGCAAGGATCGCATCTGCGGCGGAAAGGGCGTCGATGCCCTTATCGGTGGCAAAGGCAAGGACATCTGCGACGGTGGCAAGCAGAAGGATCGCAAGCCACAACAGTGCGAGAAAAAGAAGAAGATCTAACACTGCCCAGCAGTAAGAAAACCAACTACTGAGAAGGGTCCTGGCTCCAGCCAGGGCCCTTCGTTGTTTTCAGCCACCATCCCGCCTCATTCCACCTCAATCATCACGCACAGTGGCTCAGCAACCACAAAAACTCCTACACCTGGCACCAAACCCACTGTTTGGTGCCAGGTTGTTGTCAGATGGTGGTTGCACGTTTCTGTTTGGAGGGTGTGATGGTTGTTTGGTCTGGTCGTGGTGGTGTTGGTGGTGCTTTGACGCCGGTTGAGTGTGCTCGTATTCGGGTGTTGCGGGTGGATGGGCTCCGGATT
>CALGZB010000222.1 GCA_937934655.1 uncultured Acidimicrobiales bacterium
GGGAGTGTCATCATGAGACACCTGCTCGAGATCGATGATCTCACCAGTGCCGAATTGGCGTCGGTGCTCGATATGGCGGAGCCGGACAAACAGTCGGAGATCCCCCGAGTTCTTGAAGGAAAGGGCATGGGCCTGGTCTTCGAGAAGCCATCGGCAAGAACCCGGAACTCTATGGAGATGGCGGTCGTGCAACTCGGCGGGCACCCGCTCTACATCCAGGGCTCCGAAGTGGGCATGGATACCCGTGAATCGGTCGAGGACGTTACGAGAACGCTTGGCTGTTATCACGCGGCTATCGGCGCACGCGTCTTTGCTCACAGCACGGTCGAACGGATGGCGGCAGTCGACGTGGTTCCTGTCGTAAACATGTTGTCCGACGAGGCACATCCGCTTCAGGCGTTGGCCGATCTCCTCACCATCAAGGCGATATTCGGGTCGCTCGAAGGCCGCACCATCGCCTATGTGGGTGACGCCAACAACGTCACGCGGTCGCTCGCACTGGCGGCCGGGCTCGCTGGCATGAAGATGCGAGTCGGTAGCCCAGCCAACTATGGCTTTTCTGGCGTCGACCGCGATCGAATTCATGCTTCAGGGGTCGACCTGTTCGAGACCGCAAACCCCGAAGAAGCCGTCGATGGTGCCGATGTGGTGTACGCCGACGTATGGACGTCGATGGGCCAAGAAGCCGAAACCCAACAACGACTCCGCGACTTCGAAGGGTTCGGCATTACGGCCAACCTGCTTGCAAAGGCGTCGCCCGACGCGGCCTTTCTGCACTGTCTTCCCGCCCATCGGGGCGAAGAAGTCACCGATGAGGTTGTCGATGGGCCGGCAAGCCACGTATGGCTTCAGGCCGAGAACCGCATGCATGCGGCCCGTGGGCTGCTGGCCTGGCTGCTTCTGGAGAACGGGTAATGCAGAAGGCAGCGCGTCAGCATCGGGTAGCAACACTGCTCGCCGAGAGCGCGGTCACCAGCCAAAGTCAGCTGGTGGATCTTCTTGCGCTCGACGGGGTCAAGGCCACGCAGGCAACCGTGTCGCGCGACCTCGAGGACCTCGGAGCCATCAAGGTTCGAGTTCCAGGTGGCGAGACTGTCTACGCGATTCCCGAGCTTCCGTCGGATCAGATCGCTCCCTCCGACCATCTTCGTCGGGTCATGGGGGAGTGGGTGGTCGAGGTGGCGGTATCTGGCAACATCGTGGTGCTCCGGACCCCGCCAGGCTCGGCCCATGTGGTTGCCTCGGCCATCGACCGCTCGGGCCACCAAATGATTCTTGGCACCGTTGCCGGCGACGACACGATCATGGTTGTGGCGTCTAAGGCCGACGGTGGCCCAGCACTCGCCGATGAACTCAGCGAGTTAGCCGGTCTGACCGACCGGTAGAATCCGTCCTACGTAACCGCCGCAGCCGGCAGTCTTTCGCAAACAAGAACACCCGAACGTCCATTTTTAACGCAAGGAATAAGCAATCTCATGAGTGGAACTCCAAACAAAGAGAACGTCGACAAGGTCGTTCTGGCCTACAGCGGTGGGCTCGACACGTCAGTGATTCTCACCTGGCTTCGCGAGACCTATGAGTGTGAGGTTGTCACCTTTACCGCCGACATCGGCCAGGGCGAAGAGGTCGAGCCAGCGCGTGCCAAAGCCGAAGCGCTTGGTGTGTCGGAGATCTACATCGAAGACCTCCAAGAAGAGTTTGTTCGTGACTTCGTGTTTCCCATGTTTCGGGCAAACGCGCTGTACGAGGGCGAGTACCTGCTCGGAACCTCCATCGCTCGCCCCCTGATCTCTAAGCGGCTCGTGGAGATCGCCAACGAGACCGGCGCCGACGCCGTCAGTCATGGCGCGACGGGCAAAGGTAACGACCAAGTCCGGTTCGAGCTCGGGGCCTATGCCCTTGCGCCCGACATCAAGGTCATCGCTCCGTGGCGCGAATGGGATCTCACCTCTCGCGAGACCCTGCTTGATTACGCCGCCGAGCGAGGAATCCCGATCGAGGGCAAACGCGGACAAAAGTCGCCGTACTCCATGGACGCCAACCTGCTGCATATCTCTTTCGAGGGTGGCGAGCTGGAAGACCCGTGGTTCGAACCGAGTAAAGACATGTGGCGCATGAGTACCTCGCCCGAGGATGCTCCCGATTTTCCGACCTACATCGAGCTCAGCTACTCGCGAGGCGACGTCGTTGCTATCGACGAGCAGGCGATGACCCCTGGTCAGGTACTTACCAAACTCAATGAGCTGGCTGGCGAGAACGGCATCGGTCGCCTCGACCTGGTCGAGAACCGCTTTGTGGGAATGAAGAGCCGCGGCTGTTACGAGACCCCAGGCGGAACGATTCTTCAGCGGGGCCACCGTGCTATCGAGTCGATCACCCTCGACCGCGAGTCCATGCACCTCAAAGACGAGCTGATGCCCAAGTACGCGAGCCTCGTATACAACGGGTTCTGGTTCAGCCCCGAACGCACGATGCTGCAGACCTTGGTCGACAAGTCGCAGGAACGCGTAAACGGCGTCGTTCGCCTCAAGCTTTACAAGGGCAACATCACCGTGGTCGGCCGCAAGAGCGACGATTCGCTCTATGACGAGAACATCGTGACCTTTGAAGACGATGGTGGCGCCTATGACCAGTCCGATGCCGAGGGCTTTATTCGCCTCAACGCCCTTCGTTTGCGGACCGTTGCCGCCAAACACGGCATCGAATCCACATGAGCACCCTGTGGCACGGCCGCTTTGCCGGAGGGCCGTCTGAGGCGCTTCAGCACCTCAACGACAGCTTGCCGTTCGATCAGCGAATGTTCCGCGAGGACATCGCCGGGTCGCGAGCGCATGTTCGCGGTCTCGGGTCGGTTGATCTGCTCAACGATGACGAGGTCCAGAGCATCTTGTCGGCCCTCGATACCGTCGAGGAAGAGATTTCCAGTGGCGTCTTCGAGTTCGCGCCAAGCGATGAAGATATCCATACGGCGGTCGAACGGCGAGTCACCGAGCTCGCCGGCCCAGCCGGAGCCAAACTCCATACCGGACGCAGTCGCAACGATCAGGTGGCGACCGATGTGCGGTTGTGGACCCTCTCGGCCATCGACGAGATCTCGTCGCTGGTACACCGTCTCGCTTCGACGTTGGAACGGCGCGCTGTCGAGGCCGAGGGCCGGTACCTACCCGGCTATACCCATCTTCAGCAGGCCCAGCCGGTGCTTCTCGCCCATCATCTGCTCGCTCACGGGTGGGCATTGCTCCGCGATCTCGAGCGACTGGCCGATGCACGCCGCCGGGTCGACGTTTCACCGCTCGGCGCAGGAGCGTTGGCTGGCTCGTCGTTGCCGCTCAACCCCGACTTTGTCGCCGAGGACCTGGGGTTCTCCGGCCGGTTCGAAAACAGCCTCGATGCCGTAAGCGATCGAGACTTCGTTGCCGAGACCCTCTTTGTCTTGTCGTTGCTCGGTGTGCATCTGTCGCGTGTCGGCGAGGAGTTTGTGGTCTGGGCGAGCGCCGAATTCGGGTTTATCACCCTCGACGACGCGTTCTCGACGGGCTCGTCGATGTTGCCGCAAAAGAAGAACCCCGATGTCGCCGAGCTTGCACGAGGCAAGGCCGGACGGTTGCTCGGCAATCTCACGGGCTTGCTCGCAACGATGAAGAACCTTCCGCTGGCCTATAACAAGGACCTCCAGGAAGACAAAGAGCCGCTCTTTGACTCGGTCGACACGATTCGACTGACGTTGCTGGCGCTCGATGGCATGCTTGACACGACAACGTTTAATCACGACGCGATGGAAGCTTCGGCCGACTCGCCCTATGCGGCAGCAATCGACCTGGCCGAATTCCTCGTCGCTCGCGGAATGCCGTTTCGGGACAGTCATGCGGTCGTCGGCGGTTTGGTGCGTGACGCTTTGGCCGGCGAAGGATCGTTGGAAGCAATGGTCAGAGCGCACCCCGAACTCGGACCAGAAGCTGCTGCGTTGCTCCAGCCCGGGGTTCCGGTTCAGAACCGCACAACTCCTGGTGGTGCCGGTCCAACTGCCGTGGCCGAGCAACTCACGCGGTTCCAGGCAGCGCTCGTTCGCACCGCTCCAGAAAAGCAGGGCTAACGGCCATGGCAACTACCTATCGTTTCCTCGACCCGAGCGAGTTGGCCGAAAACGACGATCTCAACATGGCTCAGGTCCAGGTGCAAGGGGCGGTTGGCGGTAAACCGGGTGCCGAAGCCGAAACACTGTCTCTTTTGGCCCAAAACGACGATGCCTTGGTACGAACATGCCGCCCCGGCCACCTCACCGGTTCGGCATTTGTGGTCGACGCCACCGGTACCCACATCCTGCTGCTCTTCCACACCAAGCTGCAGATGTGGCTCCAGCCGGGCGGTCATGCCGACGGCGACGCAAACCTTGCCGGTGTCGCAATGCGCGAAGCGCATGAAGAAACCGGAATCGAAGGCCTTCGGGTTGTTACCCCGGCGATCGACCTCGACATTCACCGGGTTGATCCGCCCAAAGAGGATGCTCACAACCATCACGACCTGCGGTTTTTGGTCATTGCGCCGGTCGATGCCGTGCTGGCCACCAATCACGAGTCCCAGGGTGCCCAATGGGTTACCGCAGAAGAGCTGGTGTCGATAGACGTCGACGACGGCACCCGCCGAATGGCTGCAGCAGGCCTAGCCGCCGCAGCCGAACTCCTAGCTACCCCCTAGCCAAGACAAGCGAACCTTGGGACGTTTGGCGAAAAAGTAAGAACGCGGGGTCAGACCCCGCGTTCTTACTTTTTCTGGTTAGAGGTCGAGGGGTGGGCCGCATTCGATCATTTGATTGACCTTTGCGAACCACTCGATGCGTCCGGAGACCGAGCTACTTTCGACACGGCTGACTTGGAAGGCAACATCGCCCTCGCTGCGTAAGCGCGAGACGTGATCGGCACGGTCACCGAGGTAGATCTCCCAGTCGCTGAGCCAGGTGGCCAGAATGAGCGCATCGTGTTCGGTGCCAGTTGGGTCGACCAAGGTGTTGAGGTCGGCCACCATCGTGGTCAGGATTGCATTCGCCTCCACGAGCGTATCGGCCCGATCATCTGGGCTCTCAGCCTCGAACGCTGGCTCGAGTTGGTCGATCTCGGCGAGCGCTGCCGAGCACACGGCTACCGCAGCGGGCGAGTAGGTCTGGTCGTCGAGGTTGTCGGGGTTACCTCGGGGGCCAAAGGGGCCAAGGGCCCAGGCCCAAAACACGATGACCGACAAGATGATAAACGCCACGGCGACCTTGCCGAGCGTGACCCGCTTCCCAGGTTGGTCAACGTCGACTTCGTTGAGACGGTCGGTTGGAGTGGTCATGGTGTCACCGTTGTACCCGAGCGAAGAGCGCTTTGAGATACCCACCCTGAGGAAATCCGATTGGATGGTCGAGGGCATGACCGGTGCGTCGCTGCTGGGTAAGCGAAACGTCGGCGTGGTGCGCAACATCTTGGATGGCGCCATAGAACTCGTCGGTTGAGACCCGGCTCGAGCACGACGCCTGAACAAACAGTCCGCCGTTGCGAACGAGGCCTAGGCCACGTTGGGTTAACCGTCGATATGCATGAAGAGCCGAGTCGATATCGACCTGCTTCTGAGCGAACGACGGTGGATCGATAACCACCACGTCGAATCGGCGACCAGTGCGGCCAAATTCGGACAAGACCTCGAAGGCGTCATCGCACAAGGTGTTATAGCGAGTGAGGTCGTGGAGGCCGTTGCGCTCCATGTTGCGGTGCGCAGCGTCAAGCGATGGCTGGTTGACATCGACGCTGATGACCGAGTCGGCGCCACCAGCGGCGGCATACACGGAGAATCCGCCGGTACTGGAGAACAGATCCAGAACGTCGCCGGTGGATTCGTGTTGCACTGCGAGTCGGTTGTCTCGCTGATCGAAGAAGTGACCCGTTTTTTGCCCGCGAACCACGTCAGCGCCAAAAAGCAGACCGTTTTCGAGGAACACGATGTCCTCGTTAGGCGCTTCGCCCACGATGGTTTGCCCGTCTTGTAGCCCGAATGTGTGGCAGCTTTCGACGGACCGACTGAGACGGAGTACGACTCGTTCCACCGAGAACACGTCGATTTCGCAGAGCAGGTCGAGGAGCGTGGTGAGATGCGGAAACCACGCGGTGGAGTACAGCTTGATCACCAAGGTGGTGTCGTATCGGTCGACGATGAACCCTGGGAGAAAGTCGTTCTCGCCGTTGATAAGGCGGTGGCCCGTGGTGCTTTCATCACTAATCAGCGAGAGCCGGTGGTCGATCGCTGCCGAAATTCGCTCGGCGAAGAACTCGCGATCGATGCTTAGAGGCTTGCCGTGGTGCAAAATCTTAATGCGGATCGGCGAATCTGGGTCCCAGAGGCCAATTGCGCGAAACCGCCGCTCGTCGTCGAAGATCACGGCAAGGTCGCCGGCTTCGGCGTCTTGGCCGCCTTTTGTGATGGATTCGCCGTAAATCCAAGGGTGCCCCGCCTTGATATGGCGAAGTGCATCCTTCGTCACTCGTAGCGCGAGACGTTTTTCGGGCGGCTTGGGAAGTCCAGAGAGGTCGTGCTGTCGGGGGGAGTTCGTCGATACGGTCATCCGCGAGCTGGGTTAACCCAGATTTTCACGGTGCTGCCCGGATTACCCTGGCCTCCGGCTGGTTGCTGTCTGTGCACTCTTTTGCCTTGTCCCGGCGGCACGGAGCCGTCGTCGTTCTGCGCTACGGCGGTTACTTGCACGACAAACCCGGCGGCACTGAGCCGTCCTTGGGCATCGGCGAGCTTGAGACCGACCACGTTGGGAATGTCGTTGAGAATGCTGCCCGGGTCGACCGACACCACGATGGTGACGGTGCTGCCGATCGGGGCTTCGGTAAATCCAGCTGGCGATTGGTTCAGAACCCGGTTCGGTTGCCCGTTCGAGGCCTCTTCGAGGATGACGACGTTGAATCCAGCGTCGGTAAGAACGTTGCGCGCCGGGCTCATCTTCCGTCCGAGAACGTCAGGAACAGCGGTCAACGGCGCTGCACTGAGCGGCGTGGTCGGCGGACGTGTCGTTGAACTGGCAGGCGGCGCCGGGAAACTGAGAACTTCGAGCCCCTCATGAGCTCCCACCATGAGCTCTTTCCAGATCCGGGCGGGGAACGTTCCGCCGAAAACCCGTTCGCTGGTGAGGGGTGGAATCATCGGAATTTGACCTTCGGGGTACCCGACCCAGACGGCGGCGGCATATTGCGGCGTGTACCCGGCGAAGGTTGCGTCGGCGAAGTTCTGCGCCGTGCCGGTCTTGCCTGCGGCGGGGCGCCCGATCTGTGCGTCGGTGCCGGTTCCGCTGGCGACGACCTTTTCAAGGATCCACGAGACCTGGTTGGCCGTGGACGGTTGGACGGCGAGTGTTGGCGTCGGGCGATGGGAGTAGAGGACTTGGCCGTCCTTGTCGAGAATTCGGCGAACAAAGACCGGGTCGTTCTTGATTCCCTGGTTGGCGAGAGTCGCGTACACGTTGGTGAGTTCGAGGACGGTGACGTCTTCGGTGCCAAGTGCTGCGGCGGGAACCGCCGCGATGTCGCTCTCGATGCCGAGGTCGTGAGCGACGTCAACAAACAGTTGTGCGCCGATCTGGACGACCAATTGGGCGTAGACGGTGTTCGTGCTCCACTGGGTGGCGGTAATGAGGCTCGCCTTGCCGCCACGTGATCCGCCTTTCACCTTCCATGGCCCACTATCGGTTTGGATGACGATGTTGCTCGGAGCGTCGTAGACCGAGGTCGCTGCAATTCCTGCTCGGTCGATGGCCGCTGCCAACGCGATGGGTTTCATCGATGAACCGGCTTGGCGCCCCTTGCCGTTGGCCAGGTTCACCTGTGCGAATTCGCTCTCTTCGTCGAAGAAGTCGGATCCGCCGACCATGGCCACCACTTCGCCGTTGGCAGGGTCCATGATGACGGCTGCGGCGCTTGGATTGTCGGTTTCACCATCGCGGCGGGGAAGAATGGCGTCGACGGTGTCTTCAGCCATGGCCTGCATCTGTAAATCGACGGTGGTTTCGATGCGAAGCTTGTCGCTTTCGAGGGCCCGGAGGCGATCGGCCTGTGTGGGGTATTTGGCGGTGATCTGTGGGTCGTCGGCTTCGAGGAACCACGTTTTGACCTCTTCCACAAAGTGAGGGGCCTTGTATTCGATGTCGCCGAGCTGCACTCGCTGTTTATTGAGAATAAGTGGTTCACTAAACGCTTGTTCGAACTCGTCTTCGGTGATGTATTCGTTGGCGAGCATGCGGTCGAGGACGAGTTGGCGTCGTTTGAGTGAACGTTCGGGGTTGTTGAACGGGTTCAGGGCGCTGGGGCTTTGGATGAGGCCGGCAAGAAGCGCTCCTTCGGCCAGGGTGACATCGCTGATGTCCTTATCGAAGTAGATGGTGGCCGCAGACTGGATGCCGAAAGCGTTCGCCCCAAAGAAGATGGTGTTGAGGTAGCCGAGAAGAATGAAGTCCTTCGAGTAGCTCTCCTCGAGTAGCCGGGCCATATTGATCTCTTCGATCTTGCATTTGGCTCCGCCGCTGTCCTTCTCTCCTTCGTCGGTTTTGCAGTTTTCCATCTCGGACCAGAAGGTATTTTCGACATATTGCTGGGTGATGGTGGAACCACCCTGGGAGACGCCTCCGGCAGCAACGTTGGTTCGAGCGGCGCGGATGATGCCCTTGGCATCCCAGCCATTGTGTTTGTAGTAGCGCTCGTCTTCGATGGCGACCACGGCGTTGGTCACGTGCTCGGGGATCTCGTCGATGGTCTCGAGGACTTCGCGCTGCTCGGCAACCGGCAGGGTAAGAAGCAGTGCGCCATTTGCGGCATAGATGCTTGACGGCTCACTGAGCGTGGGGATCGGCGGTACCAGCGACTTGGTTTCCCAGGAGCAACCAACGGCCAGCATCAAGAGCGCAAGAGTGGTGCAGATGGTTTTGACGCCGTGGCGGCGGGAGAGACGAGGCACGGAATCCATGGTGCTATGAAAATGCATGAGAGTCACTACGGGGGTAGGGGAAGGCTTGCGAGGCGGAATATCGGTTCTGGTCACTAGTGCGTCGATATGGGCACGGTAAGAAGACGATTGAGCCGACCGGATGGTTCGCTAGTGCGGCCGAACGTGGTCAAGCCTAGAAGCCATTAGTCAGCTATCCACGTCAGCATCCGAGCCGACCAGCGGCAACCGCAGTCAACTCGGGTCTAGGGCGTCTTTGAGTTTGTCGGCCAATACGCTGTGGTTCGGTCAGCAAGGTCACGATCGAAGAGAACGCCAAAGAACTCGTTCGACTAGCGGAGCACGCTAGAGAACCTCCAGCAACCAAAGAAACAAAAGAACAGAGAGAATAGAGACAGATGTCTGCAGCGACGATGAAGGGCTCGGCGATTCTTGCGGATCTATCCGCACGGGGGTTGGTTCACAACACCACGGATCAGGCTGAGTTGGCCGAACTGCTCGATGCGGGTCCGGTTTCGGTGTACTGCGGGTTCGACCCGACCGCCGACAGCCTGCACTTGGGCAATCTGTTCCCGCTCCTTCTTCTGCGCCGGTTTCAACTGTTTGGCCACCGGCCGATTGCCCTCGCCGGGGGCGCCACCGGAATGATTGGCGACCCGGGAGGTCGCAGCGATGAGCGCAACCTCCTCGATAGCGAGACCCTCGACGCCAACCTGGCAGCGGTGAAGGGGCAGTTGCAAGCGTTTTTGGACTTCGATGGGGTCGACGGAGCGAACGCCGCGATCCTTGTCGACAATCGAGACTGGACGCAGGGCATTGGTGTTCTTGAGTTCCTGCGCGACGTCGGAAAGCACGTCACCATCAACACGATGCTGGCCAAAGAGTCGATTAAAGCTCGGGTGGAGAGCGAAAACGGTATCTCCTTTACCGAGTTCAGCTACATGCTGCTCCAGGCGCACGATTACCTCCAGTTATTTCGCTCAGAGGGATGTCGCTTGCAGGTTGGTGGAAGTGACCAGTGGGGCAACATCACCGCGGGTACCGATTTGATCCGACGGGTGGAGGGTGCGGCGGCTCATGCGCTTACCTGCCCGCTCCTTACCCAGGCCGATGGTTCCAAGTTTGGAAAGAGTGTCGGGGGAGCGGTGTGGCTCGATGCCAACAAGACGCTTCCCTATGAGATGCACCAGTACCTCCTGAACGCCGGCGATGCCGACGTTGAGAAGCTGCTCCTTCAGCTGA
>CALGZB010000223.1 GCA_937934655.1 uncultured Acidimicrobiales bacterium
TCGAGTGGGGTTGCTTGGTTCCAGCGCTACTACTCATGCTCCCAGTGTGGCAGCTGTGCAGTGCTACGAGCGTCTCGTTGGCGGGTTGATTTTGGTCACAGTGCCATCATTTGCGCCGGCGCCGTCTACCGAGGCCTCCGCAGCGACGGAGTTGGCTCGAAGTTGACCGCATGCTGCATCGATATCGGTGCCCCGGTTCTTGCGGACCGTGGCGTTAACGCCAAGGTTCACGAGCAGGTCTGCGAACTCACGAACCCGAGCCGGGGGAGTGCCCTGGGTCAGATACCCGGGTGTGGGATTGAGCGGGATGAGGTTGACGTGCGCTCGCAGCGGCTGCGTGAGTTTTGCCAGTTCATGCGCATCGCTGTCGCGATCGTTGACCCCGTCGATCAGCGCCCACTCGAACGAAACCCGCCGGCCCTTCTTGTCGAAGTAGTCGTGACAGGCATCGAGAAGATCGCTGATGGGGTAACGCTTGTTGATAGGCACCATCTCATTGCGTAGCTCGTCGTTTGCCGCATGCAAGCTGACCGCCAGATTGACCGGAAGTGGAGCCTCGGCAAGCTGGCGAATACCTGGGATGAGCCCAACGGTTGAGATGGTGAGGTTCCGGGCCGAGATACCGAAATCGCCATGAAGCCGCTCGACCGACTCCCACACCGCGCCAAAGTTGGCCATTGGTTCGCCCATGCCCATAAAGACGATGTTCGATACCCGCTTGTCGCCGGCGACGCGTCGGGCCCGGATGACCTGTTCGACAATCTCGCCAACGGTGAGATGGCGTTCGAAGCCGGCCTGACCGGTTGCGCAGAATCCGCAAGCCATCGCACAGCCGGCTTGGCTGCTGATACAAACCGTTGAGCGGTCCTTGTAGTGCATCAGCACGGTCTCGATTGCGGCTCCGCCGCGAAGCTTCCAGAGCCACTTCACGGTGTCGCCGCGGTCGCTGATGGACTCGAGCTCCATATCGAGCGCTGCCGGGAGTTTCTGGCCGAGCTCGCCGCGAAGTTTGGCCGGGAGGGTCGAGATGTCGTCGAGGGCAACACCGTCGGTGTAGAGCCCTTGCCACAGTTGATCGACGCGGTAGCTGGGAAGCCCGTCGAGGTGTTCGGCAATAGCGTCGCGGTCGAGGTCATAAATCGTTGGAGCGGTTGGAGTTGCTGCCATAGTCAGTCGATCGCTTCGATGTGGGTTTGGTAGGCCCGGTCGGTCCGGTGAAGCTGGAAACCAATACGTTCATACACAGCGTTTGCCGCGTCGTTGTCGGATTCGACGTAGAGCATTCCCGTTGAGATGCCTTGGGCGCCGAGCCAGTCGAGCCCGGCCATGGTCATGGGTATGCCAAGTCCTTGTCCGTGGAAGTCGGGGTGCACAGCGATGACGTAGATCTCGCCCAAGCGGGGGTCGGCTTGGGTTGCTTCGTGAATCTTGGTCCAACAAAAACCGGCGAGACGATTGACGCCATCGAGGTCGCGTTCATGGAGCAGAAATCCTTCGGGGCGAAACCAGGGTTCACCCATGGTTGCTTCGGCATCGCGGCGAGTCATGCCGCCTTGCTCGGGGTGCCAGGCGAATGCCCGATTGTTGGTTTCGATGAATTCGTCGAGGTCGGCTGGTGTAAACGCCCGCACGGCTAGCGGAGCGGCACCGGCCTGAGGGGAAGGGCTGCTGTTGAGAGGGACCCGCAACTGAAAGAGGTCGCGATAGCCCTCGAATCCGGCGGCAACTGGACCCGCATCGTCTCCGTCGGCAACGCCATGAATCCAGAACTCGGCCCGACCGCCGCCCTTTCCGGCGATTGTGGCAGTCACCTGGGTGAGGGCGGCCGCGACAGCAGTCGAGTCGTGGCGGTCGAGATCGCCGTCGATAAGCCAGCCGTTTCGGGTGGCCTCGGCACGAAGGGGAGACGCAGTAGTCACGATGCCGAGGTTACCGGGCAGTCCTTGATGAGGATGCACCAGCGGGTTGAAGCCGAAGTTCTATCCCGAGATGAGTTCGAGAATGCCGACTTCAGGTGCAACACCGAACCGGACCTGAGGAGCTTGTCCGCGTTCGAGGCCAACGCCCGACGACACATAAAGCGCCCGGCCCTCGACGACACTTGCGCCGCCGGCGGCTGCACTTCGAGGTACATCGCTAAAGGTTACGAGTGGCCCGAGGCCGGGAAGCGCGACCTGACCGCCATGCGTGTGACCAGCCACGATGAGATCGACGGGTACCGAGTCGTCGAGCCCGAGGGCGACGTCGGGTCGGTGACTCAACAAAATGGTGAGCTGATCGTCGGGAATCGATTGGATTTGATCGAGGAGCGACTCATCGATCGATGACCGGGGCCCAAGCGGAAGTGTCGTGCCCGCAATCACTATCTGCTGCCCGGCAACATCGTGCTCCCAGATTTCGTTCGCTAAAAGAACGGCGCCTGTTTCATCGGCGAGGCCTTGCAATCCAACGAGGTTGTCGGTGTCCCCAACCACCATCACCACATGATGGGTCGCATCCAGCAGGGTTTCGAGAATATCGACGAGGTCTGGACGCATCGCCTCGAATGTCGCAGGGGAGGCGGCCCACAGATCGCCCGGGATGAGAACGAGATGAGGTTCGGAGGCAACTGCAAGCGCAACGGCATCGAGTTCGTGCTGGCCGATGTTGGGAGTTTGTAGATCGGAGATGACGGCAACCCGAATGGGTTGGGCAACATCGGCAAGCACGATTGTTTGCCGATCGGTGGTGAGTTGATCGGGAACGACATGGGTGGCGTACCAGCCCAGGGCTGCGGGCAGCAGGCCGAGTATTAAAAGCGCGTAGTTGAGATTCGCTAAGCGACGCTTTGTGCCTCGCAGGCGGACCCAACCGGAAAATAAATGTAGGAGCGATGTAAGCGGAAGCGAGACGACCACAGCGAGGTAGAGAACGTGCACGACCCCGAAGAAGTCGAGCGGTCGGGTGATGGCATGCACGAGAAGTGCAACAACTGAGAGCCAAAAGAGCGCAAAGAGGGAGCGGCCGATCGCTGGGAGCGATGGCAACGGGTCAGCCCGCTGGGCGACGGCGAATGCAGCGATGGCGACAACGACTGAACCAAGTAAAATTTGAAGGCTGAAGCCCATATTCTGCCAGCCTTGCACAAAATGTGTAGGAGTCGGTTGCAGGTGGATCGTTGCAAATGCAACGACCGAACAACGTTTGTCGGGGAAACTGGTGGGTAACTAAATGTTGCAGTACAGCAAAACTACCAGTTATAGTCTTGATCACAACCGGTGCACGTCACCTGGTTACCAGATGCGACACAGGGATCCGCCGCCCGGTGTCGTCGAACCGGCGCCCTTCGGGGCGCCGGTTCATTTTTTGGCTGAAAGCGCTTGCAGTGAGGAACACGCCAAGGCTTGCGTTCTTCGGTAACGCAGCGCGGCTAACGCTCGTCGAGTTCTTTCAGGATCGCTCCGAGCCGTCGTCCGGCTGACAGGAGGTTGCGCTCTACCTCGTAGAGCCGGACGGAAAGGTCTTCGTCCGATCCGCCTGCGTAGGCATCGCCGACCGTCACGATTCGTTGGGCGAGGTCTTCGAGTCCGGTCTTTACCGATGACAGGTTTGCGGCATCGCTCTGAAAGCTCATCGGTGGTTAGGTCCTTGGGTGCTAGGGGTGGAGCGGGATGAACAGGTGTGACAGGAATTGTCGAAATCGGATCGAACCGACGACGGTCTGAACGGTACCTTTGCAGGTGATGAGTTCTCAGGAGATGTCCGGAATGCGCCCAATGCTTCGAGATGACCTTCAGGCGATGACCGGATACCACTCGCCGCAACTCGATGTGGCGGTTCGTCTCAACACCAACGAGTCGCCGGTGCCGCCGCCCCAAGAGTTTCGGGATGAGGTGGCCGAGGCGGTGCGTAACGTCGATTGGAACCGGTATCCGGATCGTGGCGCATCTGAACTTCGATCAAAACTTGCCGCTCGATACGACCTCGAACCGTCGCAGGTATTCGCCGCGAACGGGTCGAATGAAATCATCCAAAGCGTGCTGCTGGCATATGGAGGGCCTGGTCGTTCGGCGGCTGTGTTCGAGCCGACGTATGCGATGCACAGCCAAATTGCCCGGTCCACGTCCACCGATGTTGTGGTGGGCGAACGGAGCCACGATTTTGCCCTGGACATGGCCGAGGTGCGTCGGGTTATCGAGACCCATCAACCAGCGGTTGTGTTTCTTTGCTCACCCAACAATCCCACTGGCATCGTCGATCCGCCGGAAACCGTCGGTGAGGTCCTCGGCATGGTCGAGGGCTACGGGGGACTCCTGTTCGTCGACGAAGCGTATGGTCAGTTTTCGGCGGTATCGGCCACGACACTCCTGGGCGAGGACCGCTCGCTTGTGGTGTCTCGGACCTTCTCAAAGACATGGTCGATGGCTGCGGCCCGCCTGGGGTATCTCCTCGGGCCGTCCTGGCTGATCGAATCGCTCGAGCTGGTTGTGTTGCCCTATCACCTCGATGCGGTCACCCAGATCGCTGGCTCTGTTGCGCTCGATTACGCCGACGCGATGGATGCCCGTGTCGCGATGCTCGTCGAGGAGCGAGGCCGGCTTGTCGACGCAATGTCCGAGCTGCCGCTCGAAGTGTGGCCATCGGGTGCCAATTTCATTCTGTTTCGCCCCACAGATGTCGAGGGAGCGGCCCTCTGGCAGCAGCTGGTCGATCAATCGGTATTGGTGCGAAACTGTGCGTCTTGGGACCGTCTCGACGGATGCCTGCGAGTTACGGTCGGAACGCCTGTCGAGGGCGATCAGTTCCTCGAGGCGCTCCGCTCCGCTCTGACCTAAGACGTCCAAAAAACAGCACTTTCATGCAGCACTTCTCTCAACCGTTTAGGAATTCAGAATCAAATGAGCCGCACTGCGAGCCGAGAACGCAATACCAAAGAAACCCAGATCTCGATCGAGATCAACATCGACGGATCGGGTAACACCGATTGCTCGACCGGTCTGCCGTTCTTCGACCACATGCTCGACCAGCTCGGTCGCCATGGAAACTTCGATCTCACCGTAAAAGCGGTTGGCGACCTTCATATCGACAGTCACCACACCGTCGAAGACACTGGGATTCTGCTCGGTGAGGCTTTCCGCGAGGCGTTGGGCGACAAGATTGGTGTGCGACGTTTCGCATCGAATCAGGTTCCGCTCGACGAAGCGCTTATCGAATGTGCGCTCGATCTTTCTGGCCGCCCCTTCTTTCACTACGACATCGAGTTTCCTGGCGAGAAGATCCTTGGCGATCCGCCCTTCGACCCACAGCTCACCGAAGAGTTCTGGCGGGCTTTCGTAATGTCGTCGCATATGACACTCCACCTCACCTCGGTGCGAGGCAAGAACACCCACCATCTCGTCGAGGCCGGATTCAAAGGCGTGGCTCGAGCGCTACGCGATGCCGTTCGGGTTGAAGGTGGCGGCCTGCCGAGCACCAAGGGCGTGCTGTGACCCGTCCGCTTGTTGCGGTACTCGACTACGGCATTGGGAATCTTCGGTCAGCACAAAAAAGTCTCGAACGGGTGGGCGCTGATGCCCGCCTCACCGCTGACCCCGGCCTGATCGCCGAGGCAGCGGCCGTGGTGCTTCCTGGCGTGGGCGCCTTTGGCCCGGTGGTCAGCGCAATTCGTGAGGCTGGCCTTGGTGACATTGCAATTGAGGCTGCTGCTTCTGACCGTCCGTTTCTGGGCATCTGTGTCGGAATGCAAGCGATGTATGAAGGCAGCGAAGAATCGCCCGGTGTCGCTGGCCTAGGAATCTTGCCAGGGATTATCAAGCTGCTTCCCGACACCGTCAAGCGCCCTCAGATGCAGTGGAACAAGCTGGTCGTGGCACCTGATGCCCGCCAATCACCTCTGTTCGCCACGATGCCCGATGGCGGCAATGACGCCTGGGTTTACTTTGTGCATAGCTATGCGGCGGTGCCCGACGAATTTACGATTGCAACCTGCGAGTACGGCGGTCCGGCTGTTGCCGCCGTGCAATCGGGAATGACCTTTGCCACCCAGTTCCACCCCGAGAAGTCGAGCGACAACGGTCTGGCTATCTTGAAGAACTTTGTCGATCTTGCTGCATCGACCGGCGCGGCCTCGGCCGCGTCGAACCCCACCGGCAGCGCAACCTCTGGAGCCCCCGATGAGTCTTGAGCTTTACCCTGCAATCGACCTTCGCGGTGGCAATTGTGTGCGTCTGTACCAGGGCGATTACGCCCAGGAAACCGTGTACGGCGATGATCCCGTGTCTCAAGCCCGGCTGTTCGCCGACGCCGGTGCGCCGTGGATCCACGTTGTCGACCTCGATGCCGCCAAAAGTGGTGTTCCCGAGAACCGTGACGTCGTGGCCGCTATTGCCGCAGCGGTCGACGTGCCGGTGCAGACCGGCGGCGGCGTCCGCACCGTCGAAGCCGCCCAAGCCCTCTTTGCCGCCGGCGTAGAACGGGTCGTTATCGGCACCGCGGCGCTTGAGAATCCGGCCCTTGTGGGCACTCTTGCAAAGGATCACCGGGTTGCGGTTGGCCTCGACGTGCGCGGCACCGAGGTGGCCGTTCACGGATGGACCGAAGGATCCGGCCGCCATATCCACGATGTTGCCGACGAGTTTGCCGCCCTCGGGGTCGACGCGCTCATCGTGACCCAGATCAACGTGGACGGAACTATGGAAGGCCCTGATCTTGAAGGCCTCGGAGCCTTGCTTGCTCACACCGAAATCGACGTCATCGCGTCGGGCGGTGTCGGCAACCTTGCCCACCTCGCATCGCTCACTACGCTGGAGAATGCGGGTCGCACCCCAACCGGTGTCATTGTCGGCCGCGCGATCTACGAAGGTTCCTTCACGGTCGAGCAGGCAATCGAAGCACTCCTCGGACAATCAGCCAGACAAGAAGCCGGACAGCCAGACGGACAAGAGGGCGGAAAAGAGTGAAGGTCGCACGCGTAATTCCGTGTCTCGACGTCGACGAAGGTCGCGTCGTCAAAGGTGTGAATTTTGTTGACCTCGTCGATGCCGGAGATCCGGTCGAGCTCGCAGCGCGATACGACCAACAGGGAGCCGATGAGCTGGTATTCCTCGACATAACGGCGTCGTCGGGTAATCGCGACACCATTGTCGAGTTGGCTCGCCGGACGGCTGAAGAAGTGTTTATTCCGTTCACCATCGGCGGCGGAATCCGGTCGGTCGAGGATGCTCGCCGGCTGCTTCGTGCAGGTGCCGATAAGACCTCGGTGATGACGTCAGCGGTAGAGCGCCCAGCACTGGTTACCGAAATGGCGCAAGAGTTCGGATCGCAGTGTGTGGTGGTGGCCATCGATGCTCGTCGCTCGACTGACGCCGACGCTCCCGCAAGCGGATTTGAAGTCTTTACCCGGGGCGGTCGAAACCGTACGGGTATCGACGCTGTTGCCTGGGCTCAAGAGGCCGAACGCCTCGGCGCCGGCGAGATTCTGCTGACCTCCATGGACCGCGACGGAACCCGGGATGGGTTCGATATCGAGCTCACCTCTGCGGTCTGTGACACCGTCGGGATTCCGGTTATCGCAAGCGGCGGCGTCGGATCGCTCGACCACTTGGTCGAGGGCGTTACCAAAGGCCACGCCGACGCGGTACTCGCTGCATCGATCTTTCACTTCGGTGAGCACACCGTTGGCGATGCCAAAGCCGTCATGGCCGACGCCGGAATCTTGGTTCGGCCCAGTAGCTAGAGAAGCCCAGCAACGAAGGCTTGTGCGGTGGTCACCATCTGATCGGTAGCGCCGAGCAGGAAATGATCGGTGCTCGCCATTGACTCGATCGTGGTCGACGTCCATCCGGCGGCGAACTCGGTGGCCGCTTCGGGTGGTCGGAACTGATCGTGTTGCGGCACGAGTAGGTGTTTCGGAATAGCGCTGTCCGCGGTGGAGAATGTCTCGAACATTCGAAGCGGGGGAGCGATCGCAAGAATCCCGCTGACGAGCTCGACGATGCTGGCTGGCGCGCCAGTGAGCACGTCGAGAGCCATGTCGGCGCCGAAGGAATAGCCAGCGATGATCACGGGCACCTCGGGTTCGTTTGCCGCGGCAGCAAGAACGGCGGCGTGGAGGTCGAGGTGTTCGGCGTCGCCATCATCGTGCTTGCCGGTCGACGCCCCAACGCCGCGGAAGTTGAAGCGCAGGACCGAGAAACCATGAGCCGGAAGCTCGCGGGCGAGGGTGGCGGGTGCGGTGTTGCTCATATCGCCGCCGTGCAGCGGATGTGGGTGGGTCGCAACAACCGTGGCTCGGGCCGGGCCGTCGGCCGTCGATGGGTGCCACTGGGCCTCGATGGAAACCTGATCGCTAGTGGTGATCTGCATGAACGGGAAAGCTACCGTGCCCCTTGTGAGCAAAGCCGAAAAGACCACAGAAAAGATCGACAAGCAGGCCGACAAAAAGAGCCGAGTCGATCCCGGCGAAGGCCTTCCGATCAAAATGTTGAACGACCGGATCTTGGTGTCGATCGATGGCCCCGAAGGTGAGCGTCGTTCAACCGGCGGCATCCTGATCCCGGCAACGGCCCAAGTCGGCAAGCGACTTACGTGGGCCGAGGTCTTTGCCACCGGCCCCAACGTCCGCTCGATGGAACCTGGTGACCGGGTGTTATTCAACCCTGAAGATCGTTACGAAGTCGAAGTCCGAGGTTGCGAGTACATCATCTTGCGAGAACGTGATGTTCACGCCGTCGCCGCCCCTCGCCTCGAAGGCGTCTCGACCGGGCTCTATCTCTAGCCCATCTCTGGCCCATCTGGCCCATCTCTAGTTCCCTAATCCAATTTCTCCCTCCCATGATGAACGGTACCCTTCCGCAATGAGCGCAGATCTCGAAGAATCAACCGCCCTCCAACTCGACTTTGACAAGGTCGCAAAGATCGGCCGCGACGGTCACCAGGTTGTGCCGGTGGTGTTGCAAGACGCCGACTCTGGCGACGTGTTGTTCATTGGCTATGCCAACGAAGAAGCGTTCCTGGCCACTCTCGAACGCAAGTCCGCGGTCCTGTACTCAACGTCTCGTGACGTGCTGTGGCACAAGGGCGCGACGTCGGGCGACACGCTCGAGCTGGTCGATGTCGCCATCAACTGCGAGCAGAACAGCCTTCTGTACAAGGTGCGCAAGGCCGGTACCGGCGTCTGCCACACCAAAGGTGACGACGGTGTGGCCCGCCAGACCTGTTACTACCGGTCGGTTGTCGACGGCGACACACTCTCCTTCGGCTAACCCTGATGACCTCATCTTCGTCTGTTTCGCCATCGTTTGAGGAATTCGTCGAACTCGCTGCTGCCCACCGAGTCATCCCGGTCTGGCAGCAGTTACTCGCCGACTTAGTAACACCGGTCTCGATCTTCCAACGGCTGGTGGGCGACGAACCGGGGTTCTTGCTCGAGTCGGTGGCTGGTGGTCAGTGGTCGCGGTGGTCCTTTGTCGGTCGAAACGCCGAAGCCACGATGGTGCTTCGCGACGGACAACTCGACGTCGACGGCACGCTGCCCAACGGGATCCCTACCGACCAGGGCATGTTGGCCGCGCTCGAAGCGTTGCTCGACGTGTACCACGCTCCTGACATCGAGGGGCTTCCGCCGATGCACGGCGGGCTCATGGGATACCTCGGCTATGACGTCGTGCGAGAAGTCGAGAAACTCCCCAACGTCCCCGAGGACGATCTGGGTTATCCCGACGCAGTTATGTCGGTCGTTGGCGAACTCGCAGCCCTCGACCACTGGGAACAACGCGTCACCCTTATTGCCAATGCGTTTGTGGCCGAAGGTGCCGACGAGGCCGAGCTGCGGACGATCTATAACGCCTGTGTCGCCAAGATCGACCAGATGGCGGCCGATGGTGCGGCGCCGCTCGACGAGCCGCTCCTGCCAATTCCCTCGCCAGAAGACCCGCTGCCCGACGTCACCTCGAGCATGGGCGAGGAGATGTACTGCAACGCCGTTGAGGCCGCCCGCGAACACATCTTTGCTGGCGACATCTTCCAAGTGGTGTTAGCTCAGCGTTTCGATTTTGACCTCGACGCCCACCCCTATGACTTCTACCGGGTGCTTCGCCAGGTCAACCCGAGTCCCTATATGTATTTCGTGCAGCACCCCGAGCTCACGCTGGTTGGCGGCTCGCCCGAGCCAATGGTGAAGCTCAACGACAACCGGGTGATCTCTCGGCCCATCGCTGGAACCCGCAAACGCGGAGCGAACGACATTGAAGACCGCAAGATGGAGTCCGAGCTGCGCGAAGACCCGAAAGAGATCGCCGAACATGTGATGCTGCTCGATCTGGCTCGTAATGACGTTGGTCGGGTCGTTGCCTTCGGTACCGAGCAGGTAGACGAGCAGTTCGTGCTCGAGCGCTACAGCCACGTCATGCATTTGACCTCACAAGTCTCGGGAGAGCTGGCCGAGGGCAAAACCCCGATCGATGTGTTGCGGGCCACACTGCCTGCGGGAACCCTGTCGGGCGCCCCGAAGGTCCGAGCGATGGAGATCATCGATGACCTCGAGCCGGTGAAACGTGGACCGTATGGGGGAGTGGTCGGCTATTTCGACTTCTCGGGCAACATCGACACCGCAATCACTATCCGGACGCTCTTTGTCCATAACAACAAGGCGTCGGTGCAGGCCGGTGCCGGCATCGTGGCCGACAGCATCGCCAAAAACGAACATCTCGAGTGCAAGAACAAGGCGAAGGCGCTTCTCGCCGCCGTCGAAACCGCTCGCCGCATGACCTCGGTCCGAAACGAAAGCACCCCCTCATGACCCTTCCAGATCTGGCCGAGAGCCATCGTCTCCTCACAACCGGCAAGGCGGGTGTCCGCCTCGAACGCGACGTGGTCCGAATCGCTGGCCCAGATGCTGCATCTTGGCTCCAAGGGCAGGTAAGCCAGGATGTTCTTGCGCTCGCCCCCGGGTCCTCGGGCTGGTCGTTCATTCTGGCGCCGCAAGGCAAGGTCGATGCTTGGTTCCGAATTTCGCGTGAATCCGAGGAGTCCTACCTGATCGACCTCGACGTCGGGTACGCCGACCTGCTCGTCGAACGATTGAATCGCTTTAAGCTGCGGGTGAAGGCCGAAATTGAGGTGTTGACGATGGAGATGCTTGCTCTCCGTGTGCCAGAGGGGGCATCGGTCAACGGGCTTGAAGCGCTCACCGAACGCGGCGCTGTGCTCGCAAATTCGCTGTTCTTCGGCTTTGGTATCGACGCACTTGGCGCGTCGGTAGCGCTTCCTGAAGGATTCGTCGAAGTCTCCGAAGCCGCATACGAGCTGCTTCGAATCGAAGCTGGCATGCCCAAGATGGGTAGCGAACTCAACGAGGACACGATCCCGGCCGCCGCCGGTGTGGTCGACCTATCGGCCAGTTTCACCAAGGGCTGCTACACCGGTCAAGAGCTCGTTGCCCGGGTTGACTCCCGAGGCAGCAACACGCCTACCCACCTTCGTGTGCTTCGGTCCGATGGCGAACTCGCTGTCGGCGACGTCATTGGCGATGCCGAGGGCACCATTACCAGCGCCGCTTCGCACCCTGATGGCGGCTCGGTCGCTCTTGGCTACGTGAAGCGCAAAGTCGAGGTGCCCTGCACCGTTTCGGTTGCGGGACTCGATGCGTCGGTTTCGGCTGTCCCTTCGGCTGTGGATAGCGACATCTAGGCCTCTACGCTCGCCCTGTGGACCACTACAAGGCGCTCGAAGCCGACCCGACCGAGAGCGAATCTGCGCTACGTCGTCGGTATCTGTCCTTGGCCCGCAAGTATCACCCGGACCAGCTCGTTTCGGAGTCTGACGCGGCAAAAGAGGAAGCCGGCGAGCGAATGCGAGCCGTCAACGAAGCGTGGGCGGTACTGGGAGACAAGGCCCGTCGCCTTCGCTATGACCAGACACTTTTCGAGTCCAACATCGAGACGGCGAAAGAAGAGTGGAGACCGTTCGATGACTCCTATGTTCCGGAGTACGAAGAGCCAGTGATGCCCGGCCGAGCGCGCCCCCCGAAGTGGATGACGGTAGCGCCGCCGCTCTTCATCGTTTCAGGTGCCGTCATCACCGTGATCGGCGGGATCCTGGGCGGTGCGGTGTTTGCGTTTGGGCTTATCCTGATCCTTCTCGGAGCAATCTCGTTTGTATTGGCACCGGTCGCCGTAATGGTGATGAGCGCCCGAAGTGAAAGACCATGACCACTACCTATCTCGACAAAATTCTTGATGATCATCGGGCGGCCGCAAAGGCCGACACCCGAAGCCTCGACGAACTGATCACTCGAGCCGCGAGCTCACCGCCCACGCGTGGATTCCGCTTGGCCGTCACCGAAGCGTCGGGTTTAGCGGTTATCTCTGAGGTGAAGCGTCGATCGCCGTCGAAAGGCGATCTGGCCGCCGACCTCGACCCGGCCGCCGTCGCAGCGGAGTACGCCACCGGAGGGGCTACCTGTCTCTCGGTGCTCACCGACGCCGACTACTTCGGCGGGTCCGCTGATGATTTGCGGGCTGCCCGGGCGGCGGTAGAACTTCCCGCGCTGCGAAAGGACTTCACCGTTTCGGCCCATGACGTGGTCGACGCTCGGCTGATGGGTGCCGACGCGGTACTCCTTATCGTGGCGGCACTCGACGATCAGGAACTCGCCGACTTCGCAGCGCTCGCTCGAGAACTGACTCTCGATGTGCTGGTTGAGATTCACGATGAAGTAGAACTCGAACGAGCCTTGGCCTTCGACGCCGACCTCATCGGCGTGAACCAACGGGACCTAGTGACCTTCGAGGTCGACACCGAACGAGCCATCCGTATGGCACCGAAACTGCCCGATGGCGTGGTGCGGGTCGCGGAGTCTGGCGTGCAAGGACCGATAGATGCGACATTGCTTGCGCAGGCTGGCTATCACGCGGTGCTGGTAGGGGAATCGTTGGTGAAGGCCGGTTCTCGAGCCGATGCCGTGGCGGCGCTTCGTGAAATTCCCCGCCATAACTGACGCTTCGGCGATACCGTCAAACACTGACGCTCCTATCCAAAAGGGAAAACAGGGCGTTCTGTTTGGTCGCGTTGGGGAGATTGCGGTGTTCATAAAGATCTGTGGCATCACCACCGAAGAAGACGGGCTTCTCGCAGTGGCCCTTGGCGCCAACGCTGTGGGATTTGTGTTTGCCCCGTCAAAACGCCAGGTCACAGCTATGGCGGCTCGCGATATCGCCCGCCGCCTCCCAGCCGAGACGCTGACCGTTGGAGTGTTTCGCAACGAATCCGCGCAACGAGTTGTGGACATCACCCACGAGGCTGGCCTCAAAGCCGCCCAGCTTCATGGTCATGAGACCGCCGAGGAATCACTCCACGTCGCCCGCCATGTCCCGCTGATGGTCAAGGCGTTTGCGCCCGGTGCTCAGGGGCTCGACAACGTGAACGACTACGGCGCCCACGCCATCATGCTCGATGGGCCATCGCCAGGCTCGGGCGAGGTTTTCGACTGGTCGCTCACCGAAGGTATGCCCTCGAACACCCGCATCATATTGGCCGGAGGTTTAAACCCCGACAATGTGGCCGACGGCATTCGCACGGTTCGACCGTGGGGCGTTGACGTCAGCAGCGGCGTCGAGAAGGCCCCTGGCAGAAAAGACTCCAGCAAGATGCGCCGGTTTATCGAGAACGCTCGCCAAGCCGGCCAAGAGGTTACGAAGCGCCCCGGTCATGATGTCGACGCCGACGGAAACTTTCCGTACGACTGGATGGAAGAGTAACCAGCGCAAGCGGGTTCCCGACAGATGGACAGCCTGTGGACCTTCTTCCTCGATATCGTGCTGCCGCGCACCGACCGGATCGTGTTTATCCAGTGGGCGATCATGACTCCGTTCTGGATCATCACGCTGATCGTCGTCTACCGGCGCACGCCCGTAAAGGAATACCGGCAGTTCGCCGTTGGGCTTGCCATCATGAACCTCGCCTGGTTCTGCGCCCGAATGATCCACTGAGCGCTCATCACTCCCTACCCTGAACGAACTGAGACCCCATGGCTTCGCCCATTGACCTAATCGTTATCGGAGGCGGCTCAGCCGGCCTCGGCGCCGCAAACGCTGGCCAACGGGCTGGCAAGAACGTGTTACTCGTCAACGACGGGGAACCGGGTGGCGACTGCACCTTCTGGGGTTGCGTGCCGTCGAAGGCGCTGATCTCGCAATCGAAGAAGGGAGCTTCGTTCGATGAGGCGATGGCTCATGTTCGTTCAGCCGTGAACCGCATCGGTGCGGCCGAGACCTTCTCGGTGCTCGAAGGACACGGCATGAAGACCGCGAACGGCAGGGCGGCGTTTGTCGGTAGCGACACGATTGAGGTCGATGGCACCCGTCATTCGGCACCCAGGATCGTCATCGCCACCGGCTCGCGAGCGTTTGTTCCTCCGGTGCCTGGACTCGACACGGTTGACTTCCTGACAAACAAAGAGGTCTTTAGCCTGCCCCGAAAGCCCGCAAGCATCGCGGTGCTCGGCGGTGGACCCATCGGGGTTGAGATCTCCCAGGCGATGTCGCGTCTTGGTGTGGCGGTAACGATTTTCGAAATGTCCGACCGCTTACTGGCTCGCGAGGAGCCCGAGGCCTCGATAGCGGTCGCCGAGGCGCTGAGTTCCGACGGTATCGACCTCCGTCTGGGTGCGGCAGTTACCAATGTTGCCCCCGTGCCTACCGGGGGAGTGCGAGTCCAGACTTCCTCGTCGAGCGATACGTTCGACCAACTCCTGGTGGCCACCGGACGTCAGCCCAACTCCGAGGGCCTTGGCCTTGACGCTGCGGGGGTTGCGACGACCAAACGCGGCCACATCGAGACCACGGACAAGCTTGAGACCTCCGTCGATGGTATCTACGCAGCGGGGGACGTCACGGGCAAATTGCCCTTTACCCATGCGGCTGACGAGATGGGTCGACTCGCTGCGGGCCACGCATTGAAGCTCAGTCAGCGCTGGAAGTTCAAAGAGCACTGGGTGCCGTGGGCGACCTTCAGTGACCCTGAGGTGGCTCGGGTGGGCCTTACCGAGGCGCAAGCGGCCTCAAAGGGCGGCAGAGTGGCGTATCTGCCTCTGGGAGAGTTCGACCGAGCGATCACCGATGGTGAAACCAACGGATTCGTCAAGATCATCGCTGGTCCGAAACCCCTCACTCGACGAGCCTTTGGCGGAGAGATCATCGGCGCAACCATCGTGGCGCCCCGCGCCGGCGAGATGATCAACGAGATCGCTCTTGCGATGCGTACCCGCATGTTTACCGCTCGACTGGGGCAGAGCACTCATGCGTACCCAACATGGGGCTTTGCGATCCCGCAGACCGTGGCGCAGTTCTTCTTTGAACAGAACGGTCGAGAGGCCCGCCCAGCCCGCACGTAGCGGCGCTGTATCAAGCTAGTTGGAGCTAGTTGGAGCTAGTTGGGCTCGTCCGAGTCGGCGAGTTTCCGACCGAAATCGCGCAATCGGTGCAACGAGTCTTCGTCGACTGGCTCGGCTTGACGGCCCAATGCATCCTTGATTTTGCGGTAAACATCGGCCTCCAGGCCGCAGTCTTTGCAGGCCTCAAGGTGCGCTTTGAGGTCGTCACTACTGACCTCGGTGGTCTCGCCATCGAGGAACGATTGCAAGTCTTTGCCGACCTGCTTGCAGGAAAGGGGTGGTTTTCCGGCAGTTGCCGAAAGATTTTCCTTGGCTCGTTTTTTCTTGAATTTCGTGAAAAAGCTCATGTGCGTCCCTTTGCAACCTCGCTCGACGCCAGATGCTTCCGTATTTTTGCGCGAGCCCGATGGAGGCGGCTCATGACCGTCCCGACAGGAACCCCTATTGCGTCGGCTGCCTCTTGATACGACAGGCCGTTGAGATCGACCATTTCGATCACCTCGATGAAGTTGTCCGAGAGCGAATGAAGCGCCCGTTCGACGTCGGCGTCAAAGGTTCGGTCGATGACCACAGCCTCGACATCCGCGGTATCAGGATCGGTGTTTGCGACCCGTTGCATGGTGAGGTCGGGGTCGCGCATGAGCTCGGGCCTTTTGCGCCGAACCCTATTGATTGCAGCGTTCCTGAGGATTGTGAGGAGCCATGCACGTGGGTATCGGCCATCGAAACGGTCGATGGATCGGTACGCCCGGAGCATGGTGTCCTGCACCAAATCTTCGGCGTCGGCCTTGTTGCGCGTGATGGACATTGCCACTCGAAACATCACTTCGGTTTCGGGTACGACGTACTTCTCAAAGAGCGCTTGGCTGTCGGGAGAATCATCGGTGGTCATGCCCGGTTAAATATAACGGTTCAGGCCGCAATACCCCGTGGCAGCGATCGTTCAGTTTGCCGCGTTGCTCTCGCGAAACTCGGGTTCGTCGACCTCGAGATCGACCGGTTTTGGAGGCCTTTGTAATTTGGAAACGCAGACCCCGAAGTAAGCGTTTGGGCCGGAAAATGTCCGAAATGCTTGACTTGGGGGCCGCTATCGACTGGCGTTGTAGTTCTTAACCCGATCACAGGTGGTGTTCGGGCGATACAAGGAGTGTTCCCACATGACTAAGAGCGAACTCGTCGCAGAGATTGCAGAACAGGCTGAAGTAAGCCAGGCCCAAGCTGGTGCTTGCGTCGACGCGTTCTTCCAGATCGTTTCAAAGCAGGTCGGCTCAGGCAATGAAGTTTCAGTACCGGGCTTCATCAAGTTCAGCCAGACCGAGCGCAAAGCACGCAAGGGTCGCAACCCTCGCACCGGTGAGGTCATCAACGTGCCTGCAACCAAGGCCGTGAAGATCCAAGCTGGCTCGAAGCTCAAGCTTGCAGCCAAGGGTTGATCCCTTAGGTGTGAACCCGAAGCCGAGGGTGTCTATGCCCAGACACCCCGGCTTCGGGCGACCACCGATCGACTAAGGTCGGCGTGATGAGCAGCCTTCCGAATCCGGCCGATGTCATTCCGCATCGACCACCGTTCTTGTTCATTGACGAGATCACCGCCCTCGAACCGGGAGTGTCCGCTACCGGCCTCTGGCATCTGAGCGGCGACGAATGGTTCTTCCCGGGACATTTCCCCGGACGCCCGACGCTTCCCGGGGTTCTCATGTGCGAAGCAATCGCCCAGCTCGGTGCCGTATCGGTGCTTGGAGCAGAGGCATACGCCGGCAAGCTCGCCCTCTTTGGCGGACTCGATAAGGCACGCTTTCGCCGTCAAGTCATTCCCGGCGACACCCTCACCATCGAGATCGAGATGGGCCGTATGTCGGCACGGGCTGGCAAAGGAAGCGGGAAGGCATCGGTCGACGGCGAACTCGCTTGTTCGTGCGACCTGATGTTCGTGCTCGTCCCCGCCCAGGCGTCCTGACCCCAATTCAGGCACAACTGGTTGGGGGTCGGCTCCCGGACGGTCGAAGACAGTGGTATGGGACGACTACCGCAGGTCAAACAGCAAAAACAGCCAGAGGTGTCGATGGCGCGTCGGGTCGTGATGATCGATGATCAGGCGTCGTACACCGATGCTCTCGAGATGGCGTTTGATTTCGAGAAGCAACTCGAGGTTGTCGGCACGGCAACCAGCAGTAACGCTGGCGTCCGAATAGCTCTCGAACTACAGCCCGATTTAGTCCTGTGTGACTACCGGATGCCCGGCGATGAGACCGGTGCCGAATGCGCGGCTCGACTTCGGAAGTTTGGATTCGATGGTCAGATTGTGATTCTGACGGGCCATGCGGCTCCCCACGTTCACGCCGAAGCACAGCAGATCGATGACGTTTCGGTCCTCAGCAAAATGCTCAACGTCGATGAAATCATCGAGAACATCGCTGCGCTCGATGCCAAACGCGAGTCCGTTTCACCTGAACTGCCGTCCACCGCCGGTATTCCAGCGGCACCAGAACCTTCGCCATTCTTCCGGACCCGGTGGTCCCAGGCGGTCATCATTTGCCTCCTTGCAGCGATGGTCGCCGGAGCATTCGCACTACTGACATCGAGCGACCCGGCATCGGCCGATGATGCGGCAGATGACCAAACCGACGTGGCCGGCACCGTGCTTGAACGTCCTTTTGTGATCATCGACGGATCCGAAGCACTGCATGTTGTCATCGAGATCGACGGAAAAGTCTCCGATTCGTTCACCCCGTCGAATCTTCCAGCCACAATCGCTCTGGCGGTATCGCCGACTTCATCGGTACGTGTCACCGTTGAGAGTTTGAGCGCCGATGCGGTCGCAACCTGTTCGGTTGGTGTTGCCAAGAAATTGCTGAGCACTAGCTCAGTAGGTGGTAGAGCGACCGCTGTGTGCTCCGCAAGCCCCGGCGACTTCTAGCCCCTATTGGCCGCTATTGGCCGCTATTGGCCGCTATTGGATGGCCACGTCGGTCTCATAGGACGGCGTGCGGCCAGCGATAGGTTGAATGCCGGGCTCGCCCTCGTAGTGCTGAATGTTTGGTGTGACCGGGCGCTTGGGCGTCGTCGATAGCCACAGACGGAGAAGATGGCGCGCCGGTTGGTCCGGCAGATCATCGAACGAACCACGAGCATGAAGCACCGTGAAGTTGTTGGCGAAGACGGCTTCACCAGAACCGAGTGTGAACTCGAAGTGCATGCTGGGATCGGCGGCCAAGGTTTCGAGTAGGTCGAGGGCTTCGATGTCAGCGGGTTCGAGCGAGATCGTGTCGTCCTCAGCGGCAGCGACCTCGATGTAGTGCCGCACATAGCGGCAGCTGAGAAAGCCATCGGCCTCGCTAAAGACCGGAATGTTATGTGCCGTGATGTCGGGGCAGCCCGGCTGTTGCTCGCCGAGACGGTGATAGCGATAGCCCGCATAAAGTCGATCGAGGAGGTCTGGCCGGGTGTCTCGGATCCGCTCGTGAATGCTCATAGAACTGACGAAACGGCTGATGCCTCCGTGGGCGGCTGGGTGAATGCAGAGAAAGGCCAGGAGGTCGGCCGGGTCCGTATGCGGAGTGAGTTCGCTGTTGTTGCGATAAGCCCGCGCGTCGGGATCGGTCTTGGTGACATCGCGAACATGGCCGAGCCGTTCGCCCATCACCGATTGAGAGACCGGTTGGCCCAGATGCAGGCCGATGGCCCAGAAGACTCGTTCGGTTTCTTCGACGGTAAGCGACTGAACCGGAATCCCGCTCACGAGCTGGAACCCCGGGCCATCACTGAGGTCTTCGCCGAGCTGTTCGACGAAGGGGCTTAGCGGGCCGAGCGGAAGATCCGCTGCGGTGAGCTCTTCGACAAGCGTTGGTGTCTCGAGTGAGCTCCTGATGGCTTGGAGAAGGGGGTGGAAGGCCTCCTGGGGCAAGACGAGCCGGAAGTTGTCGAGGTCGGTTGTGCTGCTGCGCCAGAGGGTGCGTGGGTTGATGACCGGGTGAGCACTCATGCCTACTTGGCCTCAGACCAGCGATGGATAACGCTCACGTCGGCTAGGTACCTCACCCGCTTGTCTGGCGACCAATAGTGAGCCGCCTCGTTTACCGCGTTGCCCACGATTTCTGCGACCTCTTCGGCTGCGTCGGCGGGGGAGTGCACGAGAAGCTCGTCGTGAAGACAGAGAACGATTCGTGCGTTGAACGGGCGTATCTGACGGCGGACGGTGATGGCCCACACTTTGAAGAACTCAGCTGCAGCCCCTTGAATCATCGCGTTTCGAGCGTACCGCCCTCGCGACGCAGCATCGGACTGCGCTTGTTCGATTCGATCGGCTGAGCCTCCTGCCGGATCAGTAGCCGGCCCGCTTCCGGGGTTCTCGTCGGATGGTGGGGCGCTCCACATCCGAATTCGCCGCCCGCCGCTGGTGAACACGTCGTCGCCACGTTTCCCCGCTTCGGCCGCCCGTTCGAGCATTCCCATGGCAACAGGGAAGTTGGTTTTGAGCCCGGCAAGAGCGTTGGCCGACTCGCCGGTTGTCGCGCCGTACATGGCGCCGAGCACCGCAAGTTTGGCGATAGCGCGGCTCACCCGAAGACGATCGGCGACCGGTTGGTAAAGATCATCGCCCTGCGCAGCACTGATGAACGCGTCGTCCCCCGATACCGCAGCCAAAACCCGAGGTTCGATCTGTCCCAGGTCGGCACGCACAAAAACGAAACCGTCGTCGGCCCGCACGATTGGTCGCATCACCGTTGGGAGGTTGTGAAGCCCGGCCGACGCGGTCATCCGGCCAGCGGCGCCATCGGAGCTCGACCAGTCGCCGCGAAGCCGGCCATCGTGCACGTGCTCATCGAGCCAACGATACCCATAGGTGGTGGCAATTCGTTCGGCCTTACGCCACCGAAGGAAAGCATTGATAAGCGGGCTCGACTCGCGCAGTTCCTCGAGCCGCCATGCCTTGGTGTCGGGAAGATCGAAGCCTGCATGGTTGAGCATGGTCTTCACGTCAGCCGGGTTCCGGAGGTTGAGGCTGAGCTGCGCGCCAAGATGCGACAACACCACCTGGTCGCGGACTGCTCGAATGGCGTCTTCGTCGGCGTAGGAGGTTGGCCGAGGCCCCGCGGCGCCCTCGATAAGGCGAAGCGCCTCAGGCACATCGAGCGGAAGTCCGGTGGCCGCCATCTCGGCGCATAACAATTCGGCCGCCGACTCGGATCGTGCGGTGGACTCGGCTCGGGCCGGGTCAGGGAGATCGCTGAACTGTTCTTGCTGGAGCCGGGCGGCTTCAAGCGCCAACGACGCCCACTGGGTGAGCCGATGGGGGGTCGAACGCCAACCGCCGCTGGTCCACTCTGGGCGAAGATGCCCGTCGGGCCGCACCGGTTGTTCTGGGTCGCCTTCGTCTACCGGAATGTCCAGCAGGCCAAGTTGGCCCATTTGGGGGATCGAATCGACGGAGAGCCCATGAACGACCGCCCAGGCTTCGGCGCTGGAGGCTCTCCAACCCCCGTACAACAGTCGGTGTACCGCTTGGACGTCCCAGCAGCGATCGAGAGGCACAAGCTCTTCAGCGAGCAATTGGGTGGTTTCGCGGCCCCACCAGACCCACCGGGGCCTCAATTCGGCGTCGAGTTTGGCCAAAGCGGCGAGAGACGCCGCCGTACTGTCGGTTTCGACAGTCCAACAACGCTCGTCAGAGGCGAGCCCCAACCCAAACGCAGGGTCGATAACAACGGCGACGAATCCAGGCGACGTCGCTGAAGTGTTCATGGAGATCCGAGGCGGCTGAAGCGCCGACGGGAACTAACTCGCTGGTCCGATGACCAACGTGCCGTTGTGGCCGCCGAATCCGAAGCTGTTGGACAACGACGGACCAGGCTCCCACGGAGCAGGTTCGCCGACTACCAGGTTGATGGCTTCGAGTTCAGGGTCTGGTTCGCCGTATCCGGCCGTTGGCGGCACCAGTTTGTGCTGCATGGCCATCAGGATCGCCGCTGCCTCAAGAGCGCCAGCAGCGCCGAGCGCATGACCGGTAACCCCTTTGGTGGAGGTGACCAACGGGCCGTCCTCGCCAAACAACTTGTTGATAGCGCCGGCTTCAGCAGCGTCGTTTTTGGGCGTCGATGTGCCATGAGCGTTGATGTGCACGATGTCGCTGGCTTTGAGGCCGGCATCTTCGAGCGCCAGGTTCATGCAGCTGATTGCGCCGATGCCGCCGGGTGCCGGAGCGGTGATGTGATGAGCGTCGGCAGTACTTGCCGATCCCATGATCTCGCCGAGGATGGTGGCGCCACGAGCCGAAGCAGCTTCCCATTCCTCAAGAACGAGAACTGCAGCGCCTTCGGCCATCATGAAACCATCACGACGAACGTCGAACGGGCGGCTCATGCCACTTGAGCTGAAGGCTGTCATGTTGCGGAAGCCGGCCATTGCCGTTGGCGTGAAGGGGGCTTCAGCGCCACCAGCAAGAACCGCATCGCATCGGCCGTAGCGGATGAGGTTTGCGGCGTTGCCAATGGCGTGGGTGCCAGCGGCACAGGCGGTGACGGTGTTTTCGCACGGTCCCTGCCAACCGTGGCGCATCGACACGCTGGCGGCGGCGGCGTTCGGCATCATCATCGGCACCAGGAACGGCGAAACCCGACGTTCGCCCTTTTCGGTGCAGATATTGATCTGCTCTTCAAGGGTGTTGATGCCACCGATTCCCGTTCCGATAAACACGCCCTTGCGGACAGGGTCGGCATCGATCTCGCCTGATTGCTCAAGAGCCATTTCGGCGGCCGCAAGCGCAAACTGGCTGTACCGGTCGCTGCGGCGAGCATCCTTGGGCTTGTCGAAGTATTCGGCTGGGTCGAAATCGTGGATTCGTCGTTCGCCCTCGGGCGCAGGGCTACAAAGACCTTCAAAGAAGGCCTCTGCGCCAAGACCGCACGGAGAAATGACGCCGATTCCGGTAACGGCGACCCGCTTAAGACTCATTACAGCTTGGAGGTGATGAGGGTGTATGCGGACGCGACGGTCTCGATGCCCTCAAGCTCTTCTTCTTCAACACTGACGTTGAACTCTTCTTCGAGAGCCATGACCAATTCGACGAGGTCGAGGCTGTCGGAGTCGAGGTCGTCGGCAAAGTTGGCTTCCATCGTGACCTGAGCGGCCTCAACAGAAAGCACCTCTACGGCGCACTTGGTGAATCGCTCGAAGTTCGCTTCGTCGCTCATTCGTAGTCTCTTTCGTTATTCGGTAGTTGCGATCCTCATGACGAGGACCGCCCTGATCGTAGTAGTCGTTGCGAGCCAACGCTGGCCGCAAAGCATGCATTCTGCCCTGTGTCCCGGGCAGATGTCTTATCCGCCTTCGTATCTGGCTGGGTTCGCCAGGCGCTTTGTTGCTTGGCCCTTCTAACCCATGGCCATTCCGCCGTCGACGGGAAGTACGGCGCCGGTAATAAAGCCGGCTTCGTCAGATGCCAGAAAGGTGATTGCCGCAGCGATTTCGTGTGCTTCGCCAACCCGCCCCATCGGGACGGCTCCGGTGATGGCCTCCCGTTGGGCCTCGTTGAGGGCATCGATCATGTCGGTTTGGATCGGCCCAGGAGCCACGAGGTTGACCGTGATGTTCCGGCTGGCGAACTCGCGGGCAAGAGACCGGGCAAGGCCCAGAAGCCCGGCCTTGGATGCTGCATAGTTTGCTTGGCCAGCCTGGCCAGCTGAACCGACGATGGATGAGGTGAAGATGATGCGTCCGAATCGGGCCCGCATCATCGATTTTACTGCTCGCTTTGCTACCCGGAAACCGCCGACCAAGTTGGTGTCGAGGACGTTGGTGAAATCGTCTTCGCTCATCCGGAGCATGAGGGTGTCTTTGGTGATCCCGGCGTTGGATACGAGAACTTCAACCGGGCCAAGGGCCTCTTCGACCTGGGTAAACGCCGCGTCAACCTGATCGGCGTCGCTGACATCGCATTGCACGGCCAGGAGGTCGGCTGACGTCTCGGGGGCACTCGACCGGTACGTAACCGCCACCTTGTGGCCAGCAGCAGCGAATGCTTCGGCGGTGGCGAGGCCAATACCGCGGTTGCCTCCGGTGATGAAAACGACTCGAGATGTGGGGCTGGATTCACTCATGATGGAGCAACACTATGCAACGAGTGCGTGCTACCTCTCAGTGGACGGGGCATCCCAACGGACCACGGCGCTTCCCCACGTCATGCCGGCCCCGAAACCGGTAAACAGCACGTTGTCGCCGGGTTGAATCCAGTCTTTGGAGAGCGCATCCGCCAAGGCAAGAGGCACCGAACCAGCCGAAGTGTTGCCGGTTTTGTCGAGTACTTTCGCGGCCTTATCGATAGGTATGCCGAGCTTTGCGCACGCGCTATCGAGAATTCGGATATTGGCCTGATGAGGCACGATGACCGAAATGTCATCAGGGCCTAGACCTGCTTGGTCGAGCGACTTCTGGCAGGAATCGACCATGGCCCTCACCGCATGGCGGAAGACCTCTTTGCCCTTCATCTTCAGGTGGCCGCCGTGATCGATGTAGAGCAGGTGTTTCGTGGATCCATCGGACCCAAGGTCGCTGCCGAGCAAGGTCGTGGTTTCGCTGGGTTCGAGCATGACAGCGCCTGCGCCGTCGCCAAACAAGATGGCGGTGCCGCGGTCATCGAAGTCCAGATAGGACGTAAGGATGTCCGAGCCGATGACCAGCACCCGCTCATAGCCAATAGCTGCCATGCCATAGGCGTTGACGAGGCCGTAGACGAAACCCGAACAAGCCGCATTGAGATCGAACGCGCCGCAGTTGAGGCCCAGTTCGTTCTGCACGGTGGGGCCGGTAGCCGGCATAATTTGGTCGGCGGAACTCGTAGCCAGGATGAGGAGATCGACGTTGGCCGGGTCGACGCCGGAACGGTCGAGCGCTTCGCGCCCCGCCTCTATAGCGAGCGTGCTGGTAAGGCCACCGATACGACGTTCGCTAATGCCGGTTCGTTCTCGGATCCACTCGTCGGTGGTGTCCATCATCGATTCGAGATCCACGTTGGAGAGGATCTTGTCGGGGAGTGCGGTTCCCCAGCCAGTGATTTTGGCGCCTGCCATCAGTGGGCAACCTGTAGCCATGCGAGTGGCTGGCTCGAGGTGACGCGTTCGCCTTCGAGGGCGAGGAAGCCTTTCATCTGGCCAGCGAAGGCCGACCGAACTTCGGTGTTGCCGACATGTCCGACGACGTCGCCAGGTGCGATGAGGGCATCGTCGGCAAGTCCTTCGGCTCGAGAGAAGATCCCGGCCTTGGGGCTGACGACGAGTCGTTCGATTGCAAAGAGGTGTTCGCCTTCGACGTGGCCGACCTCTGAGGCCGGCGGTCCGGCCAGCGTCTCAAGAAGGTTGTCGATATCGAGCGGAGAGCTCACCGACAGGGTCCGTGACCCTTTGATGGTTCGCTTGGCCATACCGGTAAGGACGGTTCCGGGGCCGAGTTCGACGAACGTGGTGAACCCGAGATCAGCGAGCGTGTGGAGCGAATGCTTCCAGCGCACGGGGCTGCACAGCTGGGCGTTGAGAAGGTCGGCCCAGTCGCCGCCTTCGACATGGACGGCGGCATCGACGTTGGCGACGACGGTGCTGTCGCTGTCGCGGATTTCGGCTTGGTCGATTGCTTTGGCGAGTCGTTCTCGAGCCGGAGCCATAAGCGGCGTGTGGAAAGCGCCGCCGACGGGTAGCGCCATGGCCCGCTTGGCACCGAGCTCTTTGGCAACGATGCCAGCTTGTTCGACCGCTTCGGCCGTGCCGGCAATGACTACTTGGCCGGGAGCGTTGTAGTTGGCGACCCAAACATCGTTAGCGACGCGGGCGCAGGCGATATCGACCTGGTCGTCGTCGAGGCCGAGAATGGCCGACATGGCGCCAGGGCGTTCGTCGGCAGCAGCTTGCATAGCGTTGCCACGCTCGGTAACCAGTCGGACAGCGTCGCCGAAGTCGAGGACGCCGGCGGCGGTAAGGGCGCTGTATTCGCCGAGCGAATGACCGGCGTAGCCAGCGGCTTCAGCACCGACACGACTAACTGCGTCGAGCGTGACCATGCTGAGGACAAACGTGGCGAGCTGGGCGTTTCGAGTTTCTTTGAGCTCGTCGGCATCGGCGCCGAGAAGGAGTTCGGCGACATCGCGCCCGGCGGCGTCAGATGCCTCGGCGACAAGCTCCCATGAAGGATGCTCGGCCCACGGTTCGCCCATACCAGGCTTCTGTGATCCCTGCCCAGGGAAGGTGAAAACGATCATGTACGTCAAGGCCTTCTGGTTGGCGGTGATGTTGCGAGAAAGGTTGAGAGGAAGAAGAGAACAGTAAAGAGCTGGAGTGCACGTTCGAGCGATGGTTGTCGGCCAAACATGAGCCTCGTTGACTCTGACCCTCTGAAGTGCAAAAGGGTTTCACTGAAAGTCTTGCAGTGTTGTCCGACACAATCCACGTACCCGCCGGTAACAAGCCGGGCACGGTCTTGGGATGGCCGAGTTGAGGGTGGTTGATCGCGTCCGAGGTGCATCCGGCAACGGCAACGCCGCTACACTGCATCCTTCGCAACAACCACCCGCCCGGGTGGCGGAATGGCAGACGCGGAGGATTCAAAATCCTCTGTCCGAAAGGGCGTGCGGGTTCAAGTCCCGCCCCGGGCACGTCTGTGATGTCGCAAGACATATGCAAGGCCCGAACCCTCAGCGGTTCGGGTTTCTTGCGTTTTGGGGTTGGTAGTCGCGGCTGGTGTCGAGGGTGAGTTGGCGGAGTAGTTCTCCGGTTTGGGTTGCGATGATCCGGATGTTGAGGTTGTCGATGAGGAGCACGACTTTGGTGTGTTTGTGGCCGCGCCCGATTCCGATGTGGTGAAGCTGTCCTTCATGTCTGAGGGTGACGGTTCCGCCTTTGTCGATGGTGTCGTGACGGATCCGGTAGGTCTGGTTGGTGTGGTCGCCGGGTTCGGCTTTTGGTAGCCGTTTGTATGCGGCGGCTGGTGTTGCCCGGTTGAGGGATCGGTGCGGCCGTTCGTTGTTGTAGAGGTCGACGAATTGGTTGAGTAGGGTTTGGAGTTGATCGATGGTTTCGGGCTGGTGTTGTTGTGCGCGTAACCATTTTTTGAGGGTTTGTTGGAACCGTTCAACTTTGCCGCAGGTGGTCGGGTGGTTCGGGCGTGAGTGTTTCTGGTTGACGCCTAGGTTGATGAGGTGTCGTTCGAACCGGTTCGGCCCGGAGTTGCCGCCTCTGGCGAATCGGGCCGTGTAGTACATGCCGTTATCGGAAAGCACTGATGCCGGATACCCGTGCTGGTCTGCGGTTTCATCGAATGTGTCGACAACGGCGGGGCCGTTGACGCGGTGGTGGGCGGTGACGTTTAGGGCGTAGCGGGAGTGGTCATCGAGCCACGACAGGATCTCGGTGTCTTCGCTGGTAGCGAGCCGGTAGTGAGTCATATCTGTTTGCCAGCATCCGTTTGGGAGGTCGGCTTCGAATCGGATGTACGACGATTTCGGCCGCTTCCGCGGTTCGGCAACCACAAGACCTGCGGCGACAAGCCGCCGTCTGATCGTCGAAACCGATACATCGATCTGATGATGGGTCTTGAGGTGCCATTCAATGGTTTCTGGGCCGGCGTCGAGGCCTTGCGCGTCGAGTTCGACGCGCAGGTTCACGATGAGTTTGTTCACGACATCAGAAACCTTGGTCGGTGATGTTTTCGGGCGTCGAGATTTCGGTGCGAACGCGGCAGTCCCTTCGGCTCGGTAGCGGACGATCCAGCGGGACACCGTGGCTTCGGACAGGCCGTAAAGGCGCGCCGTTTCAGCCTGGGTCTTGCCTTCCAACATCACAGACAAGATCACCGATCGACGTTTCGACATCCCCCGATACCAGCCGAAAACGTTCTTTCATATGTCCTGACACATCCCTTGCACATGTCCTGAACCACTACACTGCCGGAGGCGCCACTGCCATTTTGAAAGACCGTCGCAAGGCATTCGCCCAGCAAGGATTTACGCATGGACCTGCAAGAGCTGCTCGCTCGAGAGGCAATCCGCGATCTCGTCGCTAGGTACAACGCCAACGGCGACTCCGGACGGTTCGAACAGGTGATGGAGCTGTTCACCGACGA
>CALGZB010000224.1 GCA_937934655.1 uncultured Acidimicrobiales bacterium
CCACTCGACGAAGTCCGAGCGACCTTCGAGGTCAACGTGTTCGGCATGCTCGCCCTGTGCCAAGCCGCCATCCCAGGCATGAAAACCCGCGGCACCGGCCGGATCATCAACGTGTCATCCATCGCCGGCGTCCTTGCCGGAGCAATGTCATCGCCCTACGCCATGACCAAACATGCGGTCGAGGCCCTCACGCTTTCCATGCGCGAAGAGCTTGCCCCTTACGGCGTCGACGTCATCAAGATCAACCCCGGCCCCTACCTCACCGGCTTCAACGACCGCATGGTCGACGGCGTTGCCCCCTACATCGAGGAAGGCGACGAGCCAGCCGCCAACGCTCATCAGTTCATGAAAGATGTCATGAAGGATCAAGCCGACCCACAGGAAATCTGCATCGCCATCGCCGACCTCGCCGAAGCCGAAGACGCGCCGCTCGAAACCTTCCTGCCAGAAGGTATCAAGGGCATGCTCGACGCAGTGCTCGCCTCTCGCGAGTAGTCACACAGGCTCGACGTTTAAAGCCAGCCCAGCGAACCGTCGATACGTTCACCATGAACAATTCGGTAGAGCGGATCTTGTCATGCCTCGCATAGAAAGCTCCGTCGTCGTACCGGTGTCGATCGACGTCGCATTCGCGGTTTCGCAAACTCAAGGTGAGATTCGCTACCGATGGGACCCGTTCGTGGCCCGCCAGCGCCTTCTCCATGGCGCCACGCAGGCAGCAAAAGGTGTCCAGACCGAAACGGTTTCCAAACACCGCCTCAAGATGGTCTCGGAATACACAAGCTTTCGGCCACCGAGCCAGGTCGGGATGAAGATGGTCAGCGGACCACCGTTCTTTTCCTCTTTCGGCGGTGGGTGGAGTTTCCGACAAGCTGAGTCACACACGGACCAGAACCCCGCAACCGAATCAACATGGCGCTACACGTTCACCGTGAAGCCGCCAATCCTCGGCAAGATTGCCGACCCCATCGGCATCAAACTCCTAGGCCTCGACATCGAGAAACGAATCGCCGGCTACGCCAAAGGCTGCGTCGACCCCGTAGTCGTCGCAGAGGCGGAAAAACTCGCCGGTCTTTGGGCAACCGACTCAACTCCCGGTTGAGAGGTGCGCATCGCTGTGTCACGACTACGGCTCGGACCACTTATGCAGCGTGATCTTGTTGGTGGCGTTGCTCATGACAAGGTGCGCAGCGGAGCCGAAGTTCGGTTGTGACGGTATGGCCGGTCTGCTCGTAGGACGGCACATGGTCGTACTGAAGCAGCTCGGTCCTGCCGCAATCTACGCACGCTCCGTCTCGTTCCTTCACAAGGCGCTTCTGCCGTGCCGTTGGATGCCGCCGGCGGTTCGTCGCATCAATCGGATTGCCCTCACTGTCATGAATCAGTGCCCGAATCAGTGATTTTGGGATGAGTTTTGCTGCAACCGAGTCGTGCAGCGGCGTGCCATCGTCGAGAGCCGCTCCATCGCCTCGAACATGCACAACCACCTCGGTGTCGATGTTTCCAGGCCCTTCGATGAGTAGCTCCTCAAGCGCGTCCGCTTGCTGCTGAGCCAACGTCGGCCACGCGTCCGTTGCCGCAACTCGCTGTGGTTTGGACCTCATCACCAGTGTTGTCAGCAATGTGATCAGCATCGCTGCCACAATCGGCTGAAGCCGCAGGCTAAACAACACCATGCCGTCGGGTTCGATTCGCCATTTCACCGACCGTTGCGAGCGCTGCAACGCCTCGAGTTCATCGGGTGAGCTGTTCTGCTTCAGCCAGTAGGCGATAGCGCGTCCGAGGTCGGATGCCGAAACGTTGCGAGCCAGGTCGAGCAGCTCCAACTCGTTCTCCGCGGACGCGTGCCTCGTAAGCGTCCGCACCTTCGAATAGGACACCTCCGCATCGGCATAGGCCTGCGCTATTCCCGGAAGGTCGGCGAGCTTGCGACCGATCCGGATCCACTCCCGAGAGTTGCACGCCTCCACATCAGCGACGTCGGCCAACCAATGTGCGGCGGTCGGCGAACCGTCCAACACCCACTCGACACTGTCGGCAAACTCTGCGGCCAGCACGATGAGCGCATGCTGACTCGATGCCCAAGTTCGGGCTGCATCACGTAGCTGATCGGTCAGCGGACGCGTTTCTGACCGCAAAGAAACGGTGGGCGAAACCGGTAAAGAACTCCTAGCCATAGCGACTCTCTCAACAACAACGCACAACTCAACCCCCGACGGGTTGCAAGGTTGCGCTGGGTTTAAAAGACGGCCCATGTGTTCTTGGTTTCCCAAACGAAGGGGCTGGTCGAGCTCCGCTCGACTAAGCGTATCGAGGGGGTGTGACACGATAAGGCAAGGCCGCGCCCAGAACCAACAACGTTGCAATACCAACGATGAACCACGCGTCCGCAGACGTCCGGCGCGATGCGGGTGCACGATCCCAAACGACTGCTGGTTGGCGGGCGGCGCTCAGCGAATCACCGCCACCGGCTCGGTCTAAGATTCGCTCATGACCAAAGCCTTCGTTCACGGAAACCCCGAGACGTCAGCCGTATGGCTGCCACTGATCGAGGCACTCAACGAACGAGGCGTCGACGACATCGTGCTGCTGTCACCACCAGGGTTCGGGGCACCGGTGCCCGACGGGTTCGATGCACTACCGGCCAGCTACGTCGCCTGGCTCAAGGCCGCAGTCGACGCACTCGACGGACCGGTCGACATCGTGGGCCACGACTGGGGCGCCGGCCATGTCATGGGCCTTATGGCCGCCCACCCCGAGTCGGTGCGGTCATGGGCCACCGATTGCATCGCCCTCATTCACCCCGACTACCAGTGGCACGACATGGCCCAAGCGTGGCAAACCGAAGGAGCCGGCGAAGAAGCCATCGCTTCAATGCTTGGCGCCAGCCCGGAAGAAAAAGCCGCCCTCTATGAGGCCCTTGGTCTGCGGGCCGATATCGCCGCATCGATGGCCCAAGCAGACGGCGACGCCATGGGTGGCTGCGTCCTTCGGCTCTACCGGGGAGCCATCCAACCAATGATGTCCGAGCTCGGCAAACAACTCGTGGCCACCGACCGTCCACCCGGTCTGATGATCGACGCCACCGACGACCCCTATGCGCCGTCGGAGCTCGCCCGCCAAATGATCGAACCCTTGGGAATCAGCCACCTGGTGCTCGAAAACCAGGGCCACTGGTGGATGAATGCTGTTCCCGACATCGCGGCCGACGGACTCATCGCATTCTGGGACACCCTCGACTAGACGGCCCTGGGGCCATGAATAGCCAGTTCTTACAAAGTCCTTACATTTCCCTTACCCAAAACACATGCTGAATCGTGGAGACTACAGGGACTCAACCTCCCCATTTTTGGAGAATCCCATGTCTGCTGCACAAACGTCTGCCAGTCCGGAACGCAAGGTTCTGCCCCACCGCACGATTCTGGCCCTTGTCATCGGACTCTCCTTTCTTCTAGCGGCCTGTGGAGGCGGGGAAGAGGGCACATCAGTCGGCGTTGCCAGTCTCGAAGATGTCGCTGTCGCCGACTCGGCCGAAACCGATGACGCCGCAGCCGATGCAGCTGGCGAAGTGTCGGCAGACGAAGCCGTTCTCGAGTTCTCTCAATGCATGCGCGATGCCGGCCTCGACTTTCCCGATATCGGCATCGACGCCGATGGCAACCCGAACATTCGTGACGCCTTCGGCGACGCCGGAATCGATCGCCGCGACGAAGACGTCGAAGCCGCACTCACCGAGTGCCGTCCGCTTATCGAAGCCGCCGGATTCGGTGGCGGCGGTCGTGCGGGACTGGCCGATAACGTCGAAGTTGCCGATGCCCTTATCGAGTTCTCCGATTGTGTGCGCGACGATGGCTGGGATGTCGGCGACCTCGAACTCGGTGGCGGCCCAGGTGCAGGCGGCGACGGCGCTCCTGCCGCCGGTGAAGGCGATGGCGAAGGTGCTGGCGGCGAAGGTCGAGGCGGCAACGCCGAAGGCGGCCAGCGCGGCGACGGCTTCCGCGATCCAACCGCACGGTTTGCTCGTGGACTCGGACTCGACCCCGAAGATCCTGACGTCCAAGCAACCATGGAAAAATGTCAGCCGATTATCACCGAGGCGTTCACTGCTGCGGGCATTGGACGCAACTAAGCAACGGCCAGTACCAGGCTCATGACCATCCTTAACTCAAGCTCGCAAGACGCACACGAAACCACCGCACCACCAACAACGAACGACGGCGAACTCCGCAAAGTACTGGCTTCGCTAGACCTCAGCCCACGGAAACGACGTTGGCCGCTTGCCGTCCTCGGCCTTGCCATTGGCGTCGGCGGCACAATCGGTGTGCAGACCTATCTCGATCGCCAAGACGACAACGACGTGGCGCTCGCTGCCGAAGAGGTAGAACTCGCCACCGCCCCGGTCGAGACGCGTGACCTGCTCGAAGAAGTCGAGTGGAACGCAACGCTCGGCTTCGGCGAAGTCATCGACGTATCCACCACTACCAGCGGCACCGTCACCTATGCCGCCGATCCCGGTGCCACGCTTTCCCGAGGCGATGTGCTTGCGACCGTTGGAAACGAACCAATGGTCCTTCTCTACGGCGAAATTCCACCCTGGCGTGCACTGCAAGAGGGCGATTCGGGCTCTGACGTACGCCAACTCGAGGCAAACCTCGTCGCCCTGGGCTTCGACCCCGACATCACCGTCACCGTCGACAACGACTTCACCTACAACACCACACTGATGGTGCAGCGTTGGCAGGAAGCCCTGGGGGCCGAAATCACCGGCGAGGTCGCTCAAGATGCGCAGCTCATCGCCCCCGGTCCGGTCACCGTCGCGACGGCCCCGGCCGTTGGCAGCCAAACCGGAACCGGTTCTTTTGCATCGATCGACGTGCAGTCAGTTGCCATGACCATCGTCAACGACGGCGCTGGTGTCATCGACTCCTTCGCCGAACGCGGCACCGTCGTCGAAACCGGGACCGTGTTGTTCGAACTCGACGAAAGTCCCGTCGTAGCGCTTATCAGCCCCGACGCCATCGGCACGCTGCTCGCCACCCCAGGCTCCGACACCGAAGCACTCGAACAAGCCCTCAACGACGGCGGGTTCGATCCAGATACCGAGATGACCATCGACGGCATCGTTACCGACGCAACCGAAAGCGCTGTTGGACGCTGGCAAACATCGGTTGGCCTGCCGGTCACCGAAATCGCCGACTCATCGGGCTACGTGCTCATCTCGCCGGCTCGAGGTGCCCTCGGACTCGCCGTCGACGGACCACTGGTACTTCCCGGCACCGATCTGGTCGCCGGTCGAGTCACCATGAACCTGGTTGCGCAGACCATGTCGACCGTCGTACCCATCGTGGTCGCCGACGCCGACGAATTTGAAGTTGGTATGGAGGTCGAGGTGGAGCTCGCCGACGAGACCCTCTACACCGCGGTCGTTTCCGACATCGGGACCACCGTTACCCCCGGCGCAGGCGACGAGGATCCAACAATCGATGTCACCGTCCTACTCACCGGCGAAACCTCCGACGTCATCGCCGGACCAGCCATCGTTCGCACCATCAGCAGCCGCATCGACGGCGCAACCGTTGTGCCCACCCGCTCGCTAGTATCGCTCGTCGAAGGCGGGTTCGCCGTCGAACGCTCCAATGACGACGACACGAGCACGCTCATTCAAGTCGAGCTTGGTGTGTTCTCCGACGGCATGGTCGAAGTCCTCGACTCGCAACTCAGTCCGGGCGACCTCCTGGTCGTTCCGTCATGAACGACGGCCAACGCCACCCTCAAACCCACCCTGCCCTCGAGCTACGCAACATCGTCAAGCGTTACCCCGGAACCCCGCCCGTCGAAGCCCTTGGCGGCGTGTCGCTCACCATCGAATCCGGTGAACTTGCCGCCATCGTCGGCCCCTCGGGTTCCGGCAAGTCGACGATGCTGCACGTCATGGGCACACTCGACCGCCCCACATCGGGCGAAGTGTTTATCGATGGCCGCGAAGTCTCAAGCTTTAGCGACCGTCGCCTCTCTGCAGTTCGAGCACGGCTCATCGGTTTTGTGTTTCAACAGTTCTTCCTGGTCGATGGCGCATCGTCGCTCGACAACGTCGCCAATGGTCTCCTGTATTCGGGAGTCTCGGCGAAGGAACGCCGACTCCTCGCTGCCGAAGCACTCGTGCGGGTCGGCCTCGGCCATCGGCTGTTCCACTTCCCCAACGAACTCTCGGGTGGAGAACGCCAACGAGTAGCGATTGCTCGCGCCGTGGTGCACCGCCCAGCGATCGTTCTTGCCGACGAACCCACCGGAAATCTCGACTCGGCATCGAGCGAATCCGTCCTCGAACTCATCCACGAACTCAACGACGAGGGCACCACCATCGTCATCATCACGCACGATCGCGAGCTGGCTGCTTCGCTCCCCCGCCAGACCGCCTTTCGTGATGGCCTCATCGAACACGACTCACGACTCGACCGCGTCACATGAGCGACCGTCTTGCGCCAAGCAAGTTCCGCATGCGCGATGCCTTTGCCGTCGCCGGGGCTGGGCTATCGACCCGAAAGGTTCGGACCGCACTGTCCGCACTCGGCATCACCATCGGCATCGCTGCACTCGTCGCGATCATTGGCCTGTCAGAGTCAAGCCGCGCCGAGCTCAAAGCACAGATCGCCGCATTGGGAACCAACCTTCTCACCGTTGAGCCAGGCGGCGGCTTTGGTGGAGGCGACGGAGTACTTCCCGCCGAAACCGTCGGAAAGATCTCACGAATCGGACCGGTCGAA